>JAIUOE010000011.1 GCA_020161395.1 Bacteroidota bacterium | reverse complement strand
ATAAAGATGCGACATTCATGCGGATGAAGGAAGATCACATGATGAACGGGCAGTTAAAAGCGGGTTATAATGTAGAGATAGCAACGAACAACCAGTTAGTGGTAAGTTATGATATTTTCCAGAAACCCGGTGACACAACGACATTACCTGATGTAGTAAAGGGAATACAGCAGGAATATGGAGAGAGCCCTGAGTACTTGATTGCGGATGCCGGTTATGGGTCTGAAGAGAATTATCAGTTCCTGCATAAGGAGGGAATAAAGGGAGTAATAAAGTACAATTATTATGATGCAAAGAAGAAAAGGAAAAGTAAGTATCCATTCAGTCACGAGAATCTTTACTATAATCAACAGGAGGATTGTTTAATCTGTCCGATGGGCCAGAGAATGGATTATGCAGGAAAACGTTACAGAAAGACAGAAAATGGTTACACACTTGAGTTGAGCAGGTACAAGGCGAAGAGCTGTGAAGGATGCCCACTTCGGGGCGTGTGTCACAAAGGTGCCGGGGAGAGAGTTATAGAAATAAGTCATACAGGGAGAAAACTAAGACAGAAGGCCGAAGAGATACTCGAATCAGAGACCGGAGCAGAACTCTACAGACGGAGAAAGATAGATGTGGAGCCTGTCTTCGGAAACATAAAGCAAAACATGGGATTTACGAGGTTCACTCTTCGAGGTAAAAAGGGTGTGCTGACAGAGTTGGGATTGGTGGCTTTTGCTCACAATTTTAGAAAGATCATATTAGGCAAAATGTTCGACTTTACCCCAAATTTTGCTTAAAAAAAGGGATAACACCCTTTTTTTTGATCAAAAAACACAAAAGTCACTTTGGGTAATGAACAATTACCGGTATTATTCAAAAAAACGAAAAATGACATAAAAAAAGAGGCTGCTGGATATTTACTATCGAGACAGCCTCTTTCAAGTTTAAATTTGTTTGTACACCATAAAAGACGAAATGTGTGGATTTTCTAATCAAGTGGAAATACATATATTGCAAAATGAAAAAAATATTTAATTATTCAAACGAAAAATTATTATGTCGATCGAGAATGTAATCAATATCAGACCTGCAGAAAACAAAGATATCGATAAAATCAGGGAATTGCTCCGCACAACATGGCATGATGCATACTCTTTCATCCCTGTCGGGGATCTGGATTCGTATCTCGATGAAAATTATTCACCCGTCAAATTAAAGGAAATTCTGAATACCGACCGCGAGGAGTGCTTCGTTTATGACGACGGTAGTGAAGTTGCAGGCTGGATGAGACTGAGAAGAGATGACGACAACAACATTTTCACCGTAATATCACTTTATGTTCATCCTAAAAGTCAGGGAAACGGGATAGGTAAACAACTCCTCGATTTCGCCTGTGAGTTCGCTTTGGAGTACCGTTTCGAAAAAGTCACCCTCGGTGTCATGACTCAAAATGAAAAAAGTGTGAAATGGTATAAAAAACAGGGATTTGAGACTGTGAGGAGAGAACCTTTCACCATGGGTAGTACAACAGTCGAGCATTTAATCATGGAAAAAATAATTTTCTTTCAGTAATACCCGCCAAAAGTTTTTATTAGCCCCTTATATAGTTGTAAATTTAAATTTGTGATTTTTTTAAATTTCCGGATTCCAAAATTCAACCAGGAGAATTTGCATGGCTGACTTTCCAGTAAAAAGGCTGCGCCGTTTAAGATACAATACAAAAGTGCGTGATCTCGTAAGAGAAACGGTTCTTACCAAAAACGATTTTATTTATCCTTTGTTCGTAATTCCCGGAGAGGGGAAAATTGAAGAGATTCGCTCGATGCCGGGAGTCTTCCGGTTTTCGATAGACGAACTGGTAAAGGAATGCAAGGAGGTGGCAGCTCTGGGGATTCCGGCAGTGATACTTTTTGGCATTCCTGATCACAAGGATGAAGTTGGTTCCGATGCTTATTCGGACGAAGGCATCATCCAGCGGGCTATTCGTGCCATCAAAAAAGAGGTGAAAGACCTTCTCATAATGACAGATGTCTGTCTGTGTGAGTACACTTCGCACGGTCATTGCGGGGTGTTGAATGGTGAGGAGATTCTGAATGATGAAACCGTTGATCTTCTTGTAAAGGAAGCGGTGTCCCATGCAAAAGCCGGGGCTGATGTAATTGCCCCTTCAGATATGATGGACGGAAGAATTGGTGCCATAAGAAAAGGACTTGATGAAAACGGTTTTAGAAACATTCCTGTATTAAGCTATGCAGTGAAGTATGCCTCCGGATACTACGGACCGTTCAGAGATGCCGCTGATTCCGCACCCGCATTTGGCGACAGAAGATCGCATCAAATGGATGTTGCCAACAGCAGTGAAGCCTTACGCGAAGCATTAAGTGACATCGATGAAGGTGCAGACATTATTATGGTCAAACCGGCAGGTGCATATCTTGATATAATTAAAATGGTAAAAGATGCCACGGGAATGCCACTCGCGGCATATCAGGTGTCGGGTGAGTATGCGATGATTAAAGCAGCCGGAAAGCTTGACTGGATAGATGAAGAAAGAGTAATGATGGAATCGCTCGTCTCGATTAAGAGAGCGGGAGCTGACATGATCCTGACATACTTTGCCAAGGAAGCATCAAAATTTCTTGACAGACAAAAATGATATTTGAAAGGCAGTTTTTTAATGGATATTAGAAGAAGTAAAGAACTTTTTGAACAGGCTAAAAATTTTATTCCCGGTGGTGTAAACTCACCCGTACGGGCATTTAAGTCGGTTGGTGGCAATCCTGTCTTCATGGCTCGCGGTGAAGGTTCCAGACTGTTCGATGTGGATGGAAATGAATATATAGATTACATTGGAAGCTGGGGACCGCACATTTTCGGGCATAATCCACCTTTCATCAAAAAGGCTGTGACAGACGCTCTTGAGAATGGATCAAGTTTTGGTGCACCCACTGAAATGGAAGTCAGGATGGCAGAACTGATTACTTCGATGGTGCCATCGGTTGAAATGGTACGAATGGTAAATTCGGGTACTGAAGCAACAATGAGTGCCGTCAGAGTGGCAAGAGGATTTACCGGTCGGGAAAAGATAATCAAATTTGAAGGCTGCTACCACGGACATGCAGACTTTTTCCTGATTAAAGCAGGCAGTGGTGCCCTAACTCTCGGCGAACCGAACAGCCCCGGTGTTACAAAAGGGACTGCCTCAGACACCCTGATAGCCAGATATAACGATCTGGATAATGTTAAGGAGATCGTAAAAAACAATAAAAATGAAGTGGCTGCGCTGATTCTTGAGCCTGTGGTAGGCAACATGGGTGTAGTAATACCGACAGAAGATTTTATAAACGGACTTCGTGAACTGTGCAGCGAAGAGGGAATAGTTTTTATTCTGGATGAAGTAATGACCGGATTCCGCCTCGCTGCCGGTGGTGCGCAGGAAGTATTTGGAATAACTCCCGATCTTACAACTTTTGGTAAAATTATCGGTGGGGGACTTCCGGTAGGAGCGTTTGGCGGCAAAAGAGAGATTATGGAAAAGCTTGCTCCCCTCGGTCCCGTCTATCAGGCAGGAACCCTTAGCGGCAATCCTCTCGCCATGGCATCAGGTTATGCGGCTCTCTCACACATAAAGGAAAATCCGGGAATCTACAGTCTTCTGGAGGACAGAACCGACCAGTTGGAGACGGGATTCAGAGAGAATCTTGATAAACTTGGAAAAAACTACAGAATAAACAGGATTGGATCGATGATCAGCATGTTTTTCACAGATTCTCCTGTTTACGATTTTGATACTGCCGTCAAATCTGATACTGCTCTTTACGCAAAGTTTTTCCATGGAATGCTCGACAGAGGGATTTACCTTCCACCCGCACAGTTTGAATCGTGGTTCTTGAGTACTGCACTGAGCGAAGAAGATATTGACAGGACTGTGAAAGCCCATTTCGAAACTCTTAATGAAATTGTTTAACGAACCGGGGTTTTTTACCCCGGTTCTTAAAACTGAACTCTGATCAAAAAAACGGGTTCAGGATCCTTTTGTTTTTAAAAAGATAGTAAACTGCAAGAGGTATGTAGAATAGTAAAAAAGTGAAGATTGTGAGCGCGAGTCCAAAAAGTAAAATTCCATGCAGTTTTCCCAGGAACAATGAAATTTTGCTCATTAGTAATGTTGTGTCAAACTTCATGAAGGCAGCCACTAAATTAAAAGTCAGTATTATTCCTGCAAGTAGTCCAAAACCTGGCAATGCATTTTTCAGATCGGTATGACTGGGAGCAATGTGGGCAGAGATTGAGGTCATCACATAAAGTATTGTGATTGCAAGAATTCCGGGTTTCAGAAGTGAAGTCCGCAGAATTGAGAAATTTGTTCCAATTCCAGCATAAACTTCCTTAAAAACTTCACTTATGGAGGAATCGAGTTTGTTTAGATTGAAATTGGATTTAATTGCAGCCGAAGCCTGATCAGGGAAAAAAGTGTCGAACAGTAAAAAGAGTATAAGACTTCCCACCAGCAGGGGGGCAATACCGATGAAAAAATTCCCGATCGACTGGTAAATACTTTTAGGATTGTAGTTGTGAGTGACATATCCGAGAACACCTGAAGCCTTGTCAGGTTTAAAGAGCGCAACTTCATTGATTTTGTGTCCAAAAATAACACAGAACAGTGCATGTGAAAACTCGTGAACAGGAGTTCCGATCCATGCGGTGATGTAGACACCTTTCCACCCTGTGGTTTTATTAAAGGAGATGCATATCATCCTTTGCAACAGGAAGAGCAACATGGTAATAATCCCGGTCAATCCAAACATCAGTGTCAGGTGAATCAGGGTGTTTTTGGAGGCACTTACAAGGATGTCAATCATTAGTTTCCGGGAATTTTTTTTGATATGTGGTTCAATTTACAAAAAATCTGGAATTCTCTAAAATGTCAACAGATAAATCAGTACAGGCGAAAGAAGTCGTAAGGCGGATGAAAGAGGTCTATCCCGAAGCGGTTTGCGCCCTGAATTTTAATTCACCTTTCGAGCTTTTAACAGCTACCATGCTTTCCGCTCAATGCACCGATGCAAGAGTCAATCTGGTAACTGCAGACCTTTTCAAGAAATTCAAATCGCCGGCAGATTTTGTTTCTGCCCCCGTGGAAACGATAGAACAAGCCATTTTCTCAACAGGATTTTACAGACAAAAAGCAAAAAGTATCAAGAGTTGCTGCGAGATACTTGTGAGTCAGTTTGGTGGTGAAGTTCCTTCTGATTTTGACACACTTAAGGAGTTGCCCGGGGTTGGGAGAAAAACTGCATCGGTAGTGGTTGGGAATGCGTATGGAATTCCTGCTATTGCGGTTGACACCCATGTAAAGAGGCTTTCCAATTTGCTGGGACTGGTGGAGAGTGCCGATCCGGACAAAATTGAGGCACAACTTAAAGAGTTACTCGATCCTTCTGACTGGGTTCTCTTTTCTCATCAACTTGCCACACACGGAAGGAATGTCTGTTTCGCAAGAAAACCGGAATGCGGTCGTTGTATCTTGAATGACATCTGTCCCGCAGGATCGGTGGCTGTGAATGAGTAACACTTCTGACGAACCTGAAAATGTTCAACAGCCATCTGAAATGACTGACGAAAATTCAACAGATTTTCGATCAGAAAATGGCTATCCTGCATCGCTGAAAAAATATATTGAGGAAATAGAAAAAGCCAACAGAGAACTGGAGCATGAAATACAGGAAAGACGAAAAGCCGAAATTTCATTGCTTAAAAGCGAAGAAAGATTTCAGGAATTTCTCAGAAAGTCAAGTGAAGGAATTTTTTATGTTGAATATCATCCTCCTGTTGACACTTCAGATGATGTATCGCTTCAGATTACAGAGATTATTACCCGGGGTGTGATTACAGAAAGTAATTTTGCTCTTGCTAAACTGTACGGTTATTCGCTCCCTTCCGAGATGACCGGTAAGACACTTCTCGAACTCTACGGGAATAAAATTGATGAAATCAACATAAAAGCGACTGAAGACTTTATCAGATCGAATTACAAAATTGAGAATCTAGAGACGAAAGAACTGGATGTTGACGGAAATGTAAAATACTTCAGCAATACCTTAATCGGGAACATAAAAAGGGGAGTGCTGGTTGGAAACTGGGGGATACAAAAAGATATTACAGTGCAAAAAAACGCTCTTTTGTTGCAGTCGATGCAGTACAGAATATCCAATATAATATTATCCAATCAGGACACTGTTAAAGTCGCCGGTGTAGTGGAGAAAGAGTTGAGGCATCTGATCGATTTTGACCGTTTCATTCTTGCCTCTTATAATAAAATTACCGGTTCCTCGACCGTTGAATATTCCACTCATTCCAGAATGAAAAGCGCGGTTCAACATACTCATGATCAGACCCTATGCGACCTTCTCCTTCACGAAAAAAACAATTCTGTTTTTAACCAGCCACATCTAAATAAAATTATTGCAGGAAAAGAGAGTGATTTATCAGAGTTAATTCCCGGTTCGGTTGCCTTCACAAAACTTGTGATAAAAGGAGAGGTAATCGGTCTTGTATTAGTTGAAAATATCTCCAATACACAACTTTTTGATCAAAAAACGGTTGATATACTGAACATAGCAGCTACTCATATCGGCATTTTTTTCCAACGCAAGAATTATCTTGAGGAGTTGATTGCGGCAAAAGAGAAAGCTGAAGAAATGAACCGGGTGAAAGCCAATTTTTTTGCGAATATGAGTCATGAGCTGCGCACTCCTTTAATTGGTATTCTTGGCTACTCTGAAATTCTGGGTGAGGAACTTAAAAACGATGAGCATCTTACCAGGATGATAAACACAATTCATAAAGGTGGATTGCGGCTTTTAGAGACAGTAAAACTGATACTCGACCTCTCAAAGTATGATGCCGGAAAAATTGAAGTGTCGCCTCGTGATGTTGATCTTGTTCAGTACCTCGAAGACGAGGTTAAGCTTTATACTGCAGCAGCCGGGCAGAAGGGATTGGCTTTAACTTTTCACTCGATGGTAAAAGAGGCAGCCTGCCATCTTGATCCGGATTTATTCCTCAATGTGATCAGCAATCTTCTGAATAATGCAATCAAGTTTACTCAAAAAGGGGGAATACAGGTAAAACTGAATGAATCAGGGGATTTTTGGCTGATCAGGATTATTGATACCGGGATTGGTATGTCTGAGGAGGAGATAAAACTGGTTTGGGATGAGTTTAGGCAGGCAAGTGAAGGGATGGGAAGGGGATACGAAGGTTCCGGATTGGGGCTCAGTATTGCCGAAAAATATACCCGCTTAATGAACGGCGAAATAAATGTGGAAAGTGAATTGGGTAAAGGTTCTGTATTTAATGTCAAATTCCCTAAATATGGCAACAAAAAGTAAAAAATGTCGGTTATCCAATGTTTTTGATTTAGCTTATTAACAAATAATTAATTATCTTGAAAGTTGAAGTAAATAATTTTCAGAACTCGCCAAGGCAAACAAGTCATGAATTTTGACTTGACATTCAGTCGTGAATGTAGTAGTTTGCCAGTAAAACCGGAGCAATTATACGAGATTTTTATACTAAGTTTATCAAAGTTTGTTTGTAAATAACAATAAACCGGAAAGTATGCTCAAAAAAATCTCACTGTCAATTGTTGCTCTGTTCCTCACAGTGTTTCCTCAGAGTGATTTAAGACTTGTTCAATCTTCTCCTGCGTCGTGTATAATTGAATTTATACCCGATTATACGGATACCTCCATGCATTTGTATGGTGAGAGATTGTATCGTGAGATCAATTTCAGGGGTGCAGGCGTCCTCCCAAATCTGAAAGCAGGAATGCCAAATCTGAAATCCAGAGTGATTTCGCTGGGTGTTCCCTTTGAAAATGGCGTTACCGCTGAGATAATATCCGCATCATTTAAGTATTTTGATGGCGAACTCCCGCCTGTAGCCGAAATCTCCTTTAACGAAGACCGAAACCCTGTCTATACCTGGGTTTCTAAACCCGGAACGATCGATTTATCTGAAAATATTATCTTTGGTGAGAGCGGGATAATTCGGGGATTGAATGTTCAGGATATCCACATTGTCCCTGCGACTCAAGAGTTTGGCAAAATAAAAGTAGTGACCAGGATTCAGATAAGATTCACATTCGGCGGATCAACTATTTCCTCCAATGTTGAAGATGATTTGCTTAGAGACATGATATTCAATTATGATGTCGCAAAAAGGTGGATAGCAAAGGCAAAGCCTGCTTTGAAAAAAGGAGCCGGAGTCGGTTCCACCGTGCTTTCATCAGGGAAATGGGTAAGATTTGAGGCTCCGGAAGAAGGATTTTACCGCATTACCTATGATCAACTGCGAAATTATGGTGTTGATCCGGCAACTGTCAATCCAAAAACAATAAAGATTTATAACAATGGCGGTTATGTTCTCTCGGAGAACATATTAATGCCAAGACCCGAAGACCTGCAGGAGATTGCGATCACTGTTTCAGGTGAAGATGACGGGAGATTCGATCCTTCTGATAACATCATTTTTTATGGACGGGGCACCGCATTCTGGTATTATGATACCCTTGGCAGACAGATGATGAGAAATCAGCATTCCTATTCTGCAAAAAACTACTTCTGGATAACATCCGGTGGAGCAAACGGCAAGAGAACTGGTACCAAAACAGGGGTAACTGATCCGAATCCAACTGTGGTTGAAACCTCCAATGCCTACGAATTTTGGGACGAAGACAAAATAAATATCGGGCAGAGCGGGAGATACTTCGTTGGTGATGAATTTTCACAGTCTGTCAAATCCCGTGTTTATCAGAAAAAAGTAGAGGGTATTGTGCCCGGTACTCCTTCTTATTACCGTTACTGGTTTGTGAACAGATCAACTGACAGAATAAGTTTGACAATCGAAGAGAATGGAAATCTTGTAAGACAGAGCAGTATGACGGGAATCGGTTCCGATCCCTATTCTTACGGCAGGATGGACAGCAGCAGAAGTGTTACACATTTCGGGACCTATCCTGACGAGAGGAGTGTCCTCAGATTTACTTTTGGTACTCTCAACAGCACTTCCTATGGATATCTCGATTTTTATGAGATTACATACACAAGATATTTAAAAGCCTACAACGACATCCTTTTGTTTTATTCTCCGAGGATTTCAGGAACAACGGGTCCTGATTCGTTGTACGAGTACAGACTGAACAATTTCTCAAATACCGATATCAAGGTTTATGATATTACAGATCACTCTTCTGTAAAGCTGGTGACAAACCCTGTAATGCAAAGTGGAAGTGAATACCGCTTCAGAGTATACGAAAAGCCAAATTTCGTCAGCAGATACTACTCTTTCTGTGGAAACCAGTATAAAACCCCTGTAAATGCCGTTGAAGTGGCAAATCAGAATATCCGGGGTGATCTCACCGGTGCGAAACTGATACTTGTTACGAGCAAGGATTTTCAGGAATCTGCAAATCGATACAAGCAGTTCAGAGAGTCAAACCCCTCAGACCCCCTCTCCGTAAAGATATTTTTTGTCGAAGAGATTATGAACGAGTTTAACGGCGGCAGTCTGGATCCAAGTGGGCTAAGGGATTTTATAAAATACGCATTTGACAACTGGCAAATCACTCCCGATTTCGTTTTCCTTTGGGGAGACGGGGATTATGACTTCAAAAACATTGAAGGTAAAAACAAAAATTTTGTCCTGACTTATCAGACCCGTGAATTTTTGCAGGAGATAGAGGCATATCCAACCGATGATTTTTTTGCATGCATTGCAGGAACGGACAGAAAAGTTGATATTGCGATCGGAAGAATAGCCATTCAAAGCCAGAAACAGGCGAATGATTACCTCAACAAGCTGATCGCGTATGAGAAAACCACAGACAAAAATGCCTGGAAAAATCTTATCACTCTCGTAGCAGATGACAACCTGACATCACAGGGTATCGATCTGGCGAGGAATACTGAACAGTCGGAGAGACTTTCACAGACAGTTATACCCAGGGAATATGATCAGAAAAAAATATATCTGATCAATTATCCAACTGTACAGACAAGTCTGGGAAGAAGGAAACCGGAAGTGAATTCTGCAATTATCAATTCGATAAATGATGGATCGGTACTTCTGAACTATATTGGTCATGGAAGTCCTGAACTTTGGGCACATGAACAAGTGTTTGTGAAAAGTTCGACAATCCCTCAACTAAAGAACAGCAGATACTTCTTTTTAACTGCCGCCACATGCGATTTTGGATATTATGATAAAACAGACGCTCAAAGCGCTACTGAGGACCTCCTGTTTCTTCCGAATGCAGGAGCCATAGGAGTTTTTACTGCGGTAAGACCTGTATTTTCGGAACAAAATACGATCCTGAACGATGATTTTTATTCACAGATTTTGAGCACACAAAGGGATTCAGACAATCTTCCAAGAAGAATAGGAACGGCTTATCTGACAACAAAGATGAGATATACCAGTTCTAATGACCAAAAATTCCATCTGTTCTGTGATCCGGCACTTAGGCTCGCCCTGCCACAGTTTTCGGGCAAGGTTGATTCCATAAACGGCATTGATCCTTCTGTTCAGATAATACCGGTTAAAGCTTTAAATAACATAAAGATAGCCGGAACTATTAAAAAGGCGGACGGAAGCAACTGGAGTGATTTCAACGGCGAAGGGTTGCTAACAGTATATGATGCAGAGACTACACTGCCACTTCCTGAAATCGGATCGAATGTAAGTATGAAGGTACCAGGTGGTTTGATCTTCCGGGGAAGGGTTTCAGTGTTAAACGGCAAATTCAATACTGACTTTGTTGTTCCAAAAGATATTTCATATGACAATCAAAAAGGTAAAATCGTTTTTTACTTTTTTAACAGTGACAAAGACGGTCTTGCTTTCACTAATAATGTTTCAATAGGTGGGGTTGACCAGTCCGTTATAAATGACGGCAAGGGACCTGTTATAGATATTACTTTTGATGACGCACAGTACGAAAATGCGTATTTGGTAAATCCTAACTCCACCCTCGTGGTTTCATTAAAGGACGAGACAGGCTTGAATACGACAGGTCTGGGAGTAGGTCATAAACTTGAAGCAGTTTTGAATGAGAAAGAAGAGAATCCGATCGATTTGACGAATTATTTTACGGGTGATCTCAATTCAGGCGGTAAAAGCGGTAAGGTAAACTATAAATTCACAAGTCTGGAACCGGGTATCTACAACATCCGTATAAAAGGATGGGATGTATTTAACAATGCATCTACAGCAGAGACGGAGTTCAAGGTTGTTTCCGGGAACGGGACGGCGGTCGAATATGTAATGAATTATCCTAATCCGTTCTCTTCGAATACTTTTTTTACATTCCAGCATAACATCGCTGGTACTGTTGATGTAAGGATTCTGATCTACACAGTGGCGGGCCGTAAAATCAAAGAAATAGATACGAAATGGGTAAACGACCGTTTTGTGCGGATTGAGTGGGATGGTCGGGATCAGGATGGTGATCTCGCCGGAAACGGTACTTACCTTTACAAATTAATTGTCAAGCCATCCAACGGTGGTGAGACCAAAACAGTACTCGGTAAGCTGAGTATTGTCAGATAAAGTTTTTAATTTATTTTTCATTGGAGGTTAATTAATGAACAAGTTCAAAATCGCATTCCTGGGTTTCTTTATAGTTTTCGGATTCAGTAAATCCGTTCTGGCTCAGGGAGAAGCAGCGGTACCATTTCTTCTGATCGCACCCGATTCAAGAGGCGGTGGTATTGGAGAGTCCGGAGCCGGTCTTGCGGACAACTCATCGGCTGTATTCTGGAATCCTGCAGGAATTGCGTTCCTAACAGGTCAGGAATTCAGTTTTACCCACTCTAACTGGCTGCCACAGTTCAAACTGGATCTTTTCTATGATTACGCTACTTACAGAAATTATATAGAAGACATCAACGGAAGTGTAACTGCGAGTATCACATACATGAATTATGGTGAGTTCGTCAGAACAGGTCCTGATTCACCCGATCCTCTCGGTACTTTCAGATCATTCGATATGGCTGCAACAGTTGGTTATGCAACAAAATTATCGAAGGACTGGGGTCTGGGTGTTAATTTAAGATTGATACACAGCCGTCTTTCAGATCAGCCAACAGGTCAGGAACAGGGTACCGGTACGGCTACCTCTGTAAGTTTTGACCTTGGTTTCATGTGGAGACCATCCTCACTGGTTTTACCTTTTGTAGACTATGATCTCGGTAACAAATTCTCCATTGGTCTTAATTTAAGTAATCTGGGACCAAAAATATCGTACATCGACAGAGCTCAGGCAGATCCAATCCCGACCCAGTTCAGACTCGGTCTCGCCTACAGAATCCTGTCAGATGAGTACAACAGTCTTACTTATACACTCGACTTCACCAAACTTCTTGTCAGAAGATACGCTGATGGAACAAGTGATGATTTCTATAAAGCTGTTTTCACTGCCTGGGGTGATAAACCGATTGGTGAAGAGCTTGCAGATATCGTAACTTCGATGGGTCTTGAATACTGGTATGGCACCCCCGGTGATTTCCTTTTTGCACTTCGTTCGGGATTCTTTTATGAGGATCCAAATTACGGAAACAGAAAGTTTATCACTCTTGGAGCCGGTATCAGATATGATATTTATGGATTTGATTTCAGTTATATCTCTACCTCCGTCTTCAAGGATGGAGAAAATCATCCATTGAGCGATACACTTCGTTTTACCATTCTTGTTGGATGGGGCGGACTTGTTGATCAAGTTAAAGGATTACCAAGAGGTCTCTAATTTTCAGGATCAGGGGACAGGTGACTGTCCCTTGATTTTTTTTATCTGCAACAGGGCTGTTTTTCGCTTTTCTGTTTTTCTTAATCCCCGATACCCTTATCTTTAAAATTTGTATAAATTTTATTCCCGGCAAATGAAACTACTTAAAACTTCAATATTTCTACTTCTTTTAGTACCGCTGACTCACGGTCAGGTGATGCAACCGGCTGTTTCCATTCAACGGACAGTTTCGAATATCTCCCAACCAACCGGTACAGACACCATTAAAATTCTTGCAGTAATGGCAGAATTTCAACCCGATAATGACAATACAACGGTTGGTAATGGTACTTTCCCTTCCATTTATTCGCAGGACTTTGGAAAGCAAATAGTCGATCCTTTGCCACACGACAGGAACTACTTCCTAGCCCATCTCGAGTTTGTAAAAAACTATTATTACAAAGCTTCGAACGGGAAGCAGACAGTTGTTTTTGAAGTACTTCCAAACAGTGTCACACTTTCAAAAACCATGAGAGATTATTCTCCTCCAATCAATTCCAATGACTTTAAGGTAATGGGTGATTTTGTGCAGGAGACCTGGACTCTGGCAGATCAGGCGAATCCGGGCTTCAATTTCAAGGACTACAACCTTTTCTTTATCTTTCACGCTGGTGTTGGACGCGATGTCAGCCTTCCCGGAAGTCTCGGTAACGAAAGGGATTTGCCTTCAATTTACTTCAATCTGCCTGCCCTGCAAAAGTTTTACGGCAGCGGATACCAGGGTGTGCCGGTTAGTGGAGGGACATTTAATATAAAAAACACCGGGATACTTCCACAGACACAAAACAGGGAAGTTTCCTCATTCAACTCAAGGTTTTTATTTCAAATAACCATCAACGGACTTCTTGTTTCGACTGTTGGCAGTTATCTCGGACTTCCTGACCTTTTTGATACGAATACCGGGCTGAGTGCTATTGGAAGATTTGGATTGATGGACGGTCAGTCTATCTTTGCTTATAACGGAGCTTTTCCGCCTGAGCCATCGCCTTGGGAAAAAATCAGACTGGGTTGGATAACCCCTGTTGAATTTTCAGGTACCTTAAAGGATGTGACGATTTCTGCAAAAAATGTTGCATTGCTCTCCGATACAGTTGTACTTAAGTTGCGGATAAATGAATCAGAATATTTTTTGATTGAAAACCGGCAACGGGATGCTTCAAGAAATGGAGTGACACTTACACTCCGTAACGGTTCTGTGAACACTACAAAAACATACGCAAAAGATACAACAGGATTTTACAGTTATTCGATTGACTCACTTACCGGTGTACTCGTTGATGTCGACGAATTCGACTGGGCACTTCCCGGAAGCGGAATACTGATCTGGCATATTGATGAAAAAGTAATCAATGAAAAAATTGCCGATAACAAGATAAATACTGATAAGAAGAGAAGAGGAGTTGCGGTAGTTGAAGCTGACGGTGTTAACGATATTGGAGAAAAATTCCGTACAATTTTCGGAGATGAAGTTGTAGGTGAAGGAACAGAATATGATTTCTGGTTTGCTGAGAATAAAGCTGATCTTTATAAAAATATTTTTAGCAGCACTTCAAGACCCGACACCCGGAGTAATGAGGGAGCGAATTCTCTCATTACCATGAAAAATTTCTCTCAGAATTTTGGCCGGATGAAAATGACAATCTCTTTGGGGGATTCACTAATTAAACCGGTGATCTTCGGAAAGAGAAGTAATGGATGGGTACCCTCACAAATAATTCTGACAGACAATGGTAATTTTTACCGATATGGGAATTTGCTTGAGGAACAACCAAACGATCTCAGTCCGGGCAGGGTAATTGATTTTGATTTTTCATCGAAACAGGTTGCCCAGACGGTATATTCTTCGAAGAATTATTTTGCGGGTGTTAACGGGAAACAAGTAAAGATTGCTGTTGTTGATCCAGTTACCATCGGGCTGGACACACTTTCCATCAATTCGGACATAACAAGCGATCCTGTAATTACTTCCGGTCCGACTGAAATCCCTGCATTGGCTGTCGGCACTTCAACAGGCGTGATTTACCGTTTTTCATTAGCTCCTTTAAGTCTCATTGAAGCTGTCCCTTCAACAAACCAGGTTCCCGTTACCGATTTATTCTCATCGGGTGGCACTTTAATGTTTGTTCAGAGTACTCCATCCACAATCTACCATGTCGGTGTTTTTAAAGGTAAATCAATCCTTGTGAGTGGAAACTATAAAAATGGAGTGATGGTCGATCAGTCTGGAGTAATCAGATTGATAGTTTTAGAATCGGGTAATACCGTTAAAATATTTAAAAACGACAATGGAACACCGGTGCTTGAAAAAGAATTTAAGCTTCGTTCCTCCAAACCGGTCGAGCAGATTTCGGTTACTGACACCAAAAGGGATGGGAATGTATATATAAATTATGTAGCCGGTAACGAACTTTATTCTGTGAATCTTGAAAATGTACCAGCTGATAATTTCCCGGTTTCAATAAAAGCAGGCGAGGTTTTTATCGGTAAGCCGGTATCTGCAGATTTTATTGGTACAGGTCATCCTGAATTGCTTGCATTTACTGCCACAGGAAATCTTTATGCGTATGACGGAAAAACGGGTAATCTTATTGGTGGTTTTCCTTTGACGATTGGTGATTCACTGAATTATACACCTGCATTCTCCCTCGCCAATAATAAGATTGTTCTGCAGGCATCAGGGAAATCGGGGTTGATAGCAGCATGGGAGCTTAACCTCAACGGGGGAACTCTGTTTTATTCAGGAAAATCGGGAAATAATGCCGGTACTAATTCAATCAAAATCGGCAACGGGTTTCCGGTTTACGGTTCCTATCTGCCGCAGGAAAGTGTTTACAACTACCCGAATCCGGTGGTTTCCGGTCAGACATTCATCAGATATTATGTTTCGGAGGATTCTGATATTTCGGTAAAGATTTTTGATCTGGCAGGAGACTATGTCGCCGAGTTGAAGGGATTTGGACAGGGTGGCATGGATGGAGAAATTAGTTGGAATGTCGGTAATATTCAATCAGGAGTTTACCTGGCGAGAGTTGAAGCAAAGTCAACCGTTTCAGGTAAATCGGATTACAAGATCATTAAAATTGCAATAATAAAGTAACGGTATTTGATGTTCAGGAAACTTGCTATAATTTCAGTTTTTTTGCTTACTGCAAATTCTTTTGCTCAATTTGACAAATACAATTCGGAATTCGAATGGTACACCATCAAAGGGAAGAATGTTGAAGTTCATTTTCACGAAGGTGCAGAAAGAACAGCAAGGGTTGTTCTCAAAATAGCAGAAGAAGTTTGGGATCCTGTCTGTTCTCTCTATGAATATTATCCCGATAAAGTACATTATGTGATTAAAGACATTGATGATTATTCCAACGGTGCGACTTATTTCTTTGACAATAAAATTGAGATTTGGACGAGTGCCCTTGATTTTGATCTAAGGGGCTCACACAACTGGCTGAGGAATGTTATCTCCCATGAATTTACTCATATGGTTCAGATTCAGGCTTCCCTTAAAACCACCAGGTCTGTTCCCGCCGTTTATCTTCAGGTTTTGAATTACGAAGACAAAAGAAGGCCTGACATTTTATACGGTTTCCCGAATGTTATCGCTTCATACCCGTTGGCGATGTTGAACATGCCTGCATGGTTTGCAGAGGGAACAGCCCAGTATATGAGAAAAGAATTTGATTACGATTACTGGGATGCTCACCGTGACATGATCCTAAGGTCATATGTTCTTGACAGCAATATGCTCACATGGAATCAGATGGGGGTATTTGAAAAGACCAGTCTTGGTAATGAATCAGTTTACAATTCAGGATTTGCCCTGACAAAATATATCGCTCAAAAATATGGTGAAGATAAACTGACGAAACTTACAAAAGCACTCGGAAAACTCACAAATTTTTCGTTTGACGCTGCTGCAAGTGACATCCTTGGAATGAGTGGTAAAGAGTTGTATAATGAGTGGGCTGGATTTCTCAAGAAAGATTACAGGGAAAGAATATCTTCTGTCCTTGAGAATAAAGTAACAGGTAATTTAATCGGGGAGACCGGTTTTGGTAACTTCTACCCTTCGCTTTCATCCGACGGGAACAAAATTTACTACATTTCGAATAAAACCAGTGACTATTTTTCACCTACTGCTCTCTATGAATATAATATTGCTTCGAAAGAGGAAAAGGTTCTGATTCCGGGAGTAAGATCCACTTATTCCGAGGTTCCCGGCACTGACCAGATAATCTACTCAAAACTTTCTGACGATAATCCAAACGATTACAAGGTGCATGACATATATGTTTTCGATAAAAAAAGTGAGAAAGAAACCAGACTTACTCACAATTTAAGAGCAAATATGCCGTCAGTTTCGCCGGATGGAAAGAAAATCGTTTTTCTGTTTCAAAAGGACGGAACCACCAACATCGGTACAATCGACATGGATGGAAAGAATTTTAAGCAATTGACTTTCTACGCAAACGGTGAGCAGGTTTTCAAACCGGTGTTCTCTCCTGACAGTAAAATCATTTATTTCGATTATTCCTACCTTCACGGTCGAGACATTGCGATGATACCGGCTGATGGCGGAAGCGTAGAGTTTGTGCTTAATTCGCCAAAAGATGAGAGAAGTCCCGTTCCAACTGCCGACGGCAAACTGATTTACTCATCAGACGAGACAGGTATTTTTAATATCTACAGCTACGATTTGACCAGGAAAGAACCAAAAAGACTTACCAATGTAACAGGTGGTGCTTTCATGCCGTCAGTTGATCGATCGGGAAATATTGCTTATGCCGGCTACACTTCCGGAGGCTACAAGATTTTCTATCTTCCTGTGACCGAACAACAGAGAGTGGATGAAAGCAAAAGGTATGTAAAACGGGAAGACCCGCCTTTAGACAGCAACCAGCCAAAAAAAGACAAAATAGCGGTCGATTGGGACAGGTTAAAAAACTTCAATGATTACCAGTATCCTGATACGGCAAAAACCAAATATTCGGGAGCTTTTTCAAGGCTGAGTATTTTTCCGTTTGTCAGATATGACAACTACAGCACAACAAACAATGTACTTGAAAAGATAAAACCCGGACTTTATGTCAGTTCCTCAGACATGCTGAACAGGTTCAGTATTTTTGCAGGAGGTTCGATAAACACAAGGGGAGAGAGAGATCTTTTTCTAAGTTTCGATTACAGAAACAAACTGCCGCTTCTCCCGGCTCTCGGTTTAAGGCCTGACCTTGGACTTGAGGTGTATAATGTGACGCGAAAAGCAGATGTGGACATCATATTTGAAGAACTGCCCAAAGCCTCCACGAATGTAATCTACAACCTTTTTGAAGTTGACCTGATCGCAAAGCATAAACTTTTCGGAACGGAAAAGGACCTGGAGCTTAGATATATTTACAGCAGCTATACAGCAACTATTGAAAGTTTTATCATCCCCGGAACTGCTTCAGATCTGTATCCGACATTTAACGATACTTATCTGATTGGAAGTAATTTCAGAGCCACCTACAAGACTGACTACAAGAAACCAAACAAGGATATGGATATCAATCCGATCGGGAGTAATCTTGAAATCAGGTATGATTATGAGATGAACAGATTCAATCCTGATGGCGAATATTCGGTGGATAACGGTATTCTGGTGGCACAGTACAAAAATTATAATTTTCACCGTCTTGAAATTAATACAGGCTATTCCTTTGAAACTTTCAGGGGACATTCTCTTGGTGTCAAGTTGAGGGGAGGTACCATTTTTGGGCCATCTGTTCCGGATTTCTTTGATTTCTTCCTCGGTGGACTTGTCGGGATGAAAGCGTATCCATTCTATGCTATAAGTGGTAATGAGATAGTGTATGCGAACCTGACATACAGAATGCCACTCTTCAGGGATATTGATTACAAATTTGGACATCTTTACCTCGACAAGATATATCTTACACTTTTTGGTGATCTTGGAAATGCATGGACGGGGAACCTCTCAGAGTCAGGAAACCTGAAAAAAGGGGTTGGGGCGGAACTCCGGTTTTCTCTGAATTCCTTCTACCTTTTCCCGACAGCGGTGTTTTTCTCAGCCGCATACGGTTTTGATGATGTCACCAAAGCCACTCAAACGGGGGAAGTGGTAAAGTACGGGAAAGAATGGAATTTCTATGGTGGCGTTCTTTTTGGTTTCGATTTTTAAAAAGGAAAATTTATGAAAACACTCCTATTGTTCACAGCTTTCATGCTTTTTAATTTCACTTCCTTTTCGCAGGTTGCAGTTGAAAATAAAATCGAACTCACCGGTGATCTGAAGACAGACGCCAGACTCCTCGCGGGAAGTTATTCGCCTGAGGTGATAAGTGAGATTAATCTTAATCCTCAACAAAAATCGGTTTGGCTGGCAACAATTCTTTCTGCTGCCGTACCCGGCGCGGGTCAGGCATATAATGGTGATTTTTGGAAAACCGCCATATTTGTCGGTCTTGAAGCGGGTCTCATAACTGCTGCAATACTCTACAACAAGAAGGGTGACGATAAAACGAAGGAATTTGAATCGTATGCTGATGAGAACTGGAGTGTTGTCAAATATGCGAACTGGTTAATCGCAAACAGAACTGCTCTGGGTCTGCCTGAAGGTAATGTGACTATCGATCCAAACACATCGCTAAAACCATGGGAGAGAGTCAATTGGACTGAACTGAATCATATCGAAAGCAGATTTTCTCACAAACTGCCAAGATATGGGGAGCAACAATACTACGAATTGATAGGAAAATATCCCCAGTACAACCACGGGTGGAGAGACCAGTTGAACGACAACACACCTGAATATAATGCAAATTTGACACCGATGTTCCTTGGTTACAGTCAGATGAGAGGCGAAGCAAACGATTTTTATAATGCTTCGAGCAGGTTCATTGTTTTTGTTGTAATCAATCACATACTCTCCGCAGGTGAGGCAGCCTGGTCATCCGCGGTTTTTAACAAAAATCTCTCGATGAATCTTCGTTTATCACCCGAAATAATTAATACAGCCATGGATGTTGAGTTTATTCCAAAACTTAATGTCAGCTTGAGGTTTTAATAATTTTTGATGTCTGGTTTGGATGCTCTTCCCAACAATTGATTTTGGAATATTCTGTTTAACCGTTTTAGTTGCAATTTGGTCAGTTTCCGGTAAACCTGCTGTTCAGAAGTATATACTTTTGGCAGCAAGCTTTCTGTTTATCGGATATCTTGACCTGCGTTTTGTACCTGTGTTCTTTCTTACAGGCTGTTCTTCGTTTTATTTTGGGAAGAAGATATCCGCAACTGAAGATGCATCCAAAAGAAAAAAACTTGTTGTTGCTTCCATAATTACAAGTCTTGTCGTTCTTTTTTTCTTCAAATATTTTAGTTTGTTTCTGTCGGGCTTCAACACATTTACAGCCCTTTTGGGTATTGAACAAAGATACTCAACCCACAATCCGGTACTTACTCTCGGTCTGTCATTTTTTACCCTTCAGTCGATAAGTTATGTGGTTGATTTGTATCGTCGTGAATTGACTAAATCCAAATCGGTTTTTGATGTGATGCTCTACCTGGTGTTTTTCCCAAAGTTGATAGCCGGTCCAGTGATGAAGGCATCTGACTTTTTTGCTCAGCTTGGGTCTAATGAGGAAAAAACCGGAATCAAAGCGTCACAAGCCGCCTCATTGATTTTGAAGGGGTTGTTCAAAAAACTTGTTATAGCCAACTATCTCGCGATTCAAATCGTGGATCCGGTTTTTCAAAATCCTGAGAATTTCTCTTCGTTTGACGCAATTGCTGGTGCCTTTGCTTTTGCGTTGCAATTCTATTGCAATTTTAGCGCATATAGTGATATTGCTTCCGGAATCGCTCTTCTTATGGGGTATGAACTTCCCGAAAACTTCAATCAGCCATTCCGAGCAAAACGACTCAGGGATTTTTGGAAAAGGTGGAATGTTACTGTGACTGAGTGGTTTAGAAATTATCTTTACATACAATTAGGCGGTAACAAAAACGGAAGATCGCTCACTTACAGAAATCTCTTTATCACTGTGGTGCTGGGTGGAATCTGGTACGGAGCCGGATTTAATTTTGTTCTTTTCGGTATTCTGAACGGTGCGGGTTTGGTTTTCGAGCGATATATATCTGAAAAGAGAGATGGAGTCGTAGATACTCTGCCGATGAGAATTGTTTCATCTCTGTTAGTTATTACATTTGTAAGTTTGAGTCTTGTTTTTGTAAGAGCAGAAAGCTTTTCGATGGCGTTGGACTATTTTAAAACCGTTTTTAGATTCGATTTTTCATCTTCATTTCTGACCCCACTTGGATTTTCCATAGTGATGTGGGGTATTTTATCCCATTTTCTTCCAAAAGACTGGGGTTCAATAGTCAGAGTAAACTTTGAAAAGTTGCATCCTTTATCTCAGGCGATGACGATAGGTATTGCTGTTCTCGTGATCAGAACCTTTGGGCTGGATATTGAAGCAAACATTAACAGTTTTCTGTTCTAAGAGGGGCACTTGAATCAACCTAAACAGTACAGACTTGTTACCGTTATTAAAATGACCCTTGTGGTCGTTGTATTTCTGTCGTTATTCAATTCGGTTGATATCATCAAATGGATTTACAGAATGCCCGTTGAATCCGGGTTAAGAGATTTTCTGATTCAGGTCTATGAACCTGTTTATGCTGTATGCAGCAAGGTGCCTTACACAAATCTAACCGCATCAACGAGAGAAAAATACAGAAATTTTGCCGAGATCGAGTATCGGGCAACGATGGATTATGATCCGGCATCACTTCTTTCGGTTAAGAAGTATCCATGGCTAACACCTTCAGATAAAAAGGAGATGAATCTTGCGGCAAAGATTGATTCACTCGCTGTGAATCCTGCACCAGATTCTGTCACCATTGATGAGAGTACTGTACTTCAGGTTTTGCTCATTGGCGATTCGATGTTGAAAGTTGGGTTTGGTGACAATCTTCAAAAAGCCCTTAAAGAAATCAGTAATGTTGATGTAACATATTTCGGTAAAAGTGCCACAGGTTTGGTGAGACAGGACTATTTCGACTGGTTTCAGCAACTGGACAAACTTTGCAAAGGGAAAAAATTTCATCTGATTGTAATTATGATCGGAGCAAACGATGCTCAGGGGATTCGGCAGGATGGAAAGGACATTCAGTACGGCAGTGAGCCCTGGATCGATTTATACAGGAGTAAAGTTAATCTTTTTGCCCGCATGATTTCCAATTATTCACAGAAATTTTATTGGATAGGGATGCCACCAATGCTTTCCAAAGGTTTTGATGGCAGGATGAGAACCCTTTCAAAGATATTTGAGGAAGAGACAGGAAAGATGCCCAACGGCAAGTTTATTTCAGCCATTAATGTACTTGGGGACAATAAAGGGAACTACACAGCATACATCAAAAGCGGAGGGAAACAGCTTTTGGTCAGAGCAAATGATGGGATACACCTCACAAATAGTGGGGGAGAGTTGTTAACACAAGCCGTAATTGAAAAATTTAAGGTAGATTTCAAAAGATAATATGAAAAAGTTTGGAAAATATGAGAGATAATTTAGTAGTAATCGTCGGTCGTCCCAATGTTGGGAAATCGACTCTGTTCAACCGGCTGACCGGAACAAAAGATGCGATCGTTGACGATGTCAGCGGAGTAACCAGAGACAGGCAATTTGGATATGTCGAATGGAACCTGAAAAAATTCAGGCTTATCGATACAGGCGGCTATGTTCCTGATTCTCCGGATCAGTTCGAAACTGCAATCAGAGAGCAGGTTGAGATAGCCCTTACCGAGGCTGACAAAATTATTTTCGTGGTTGACGGCAGAACCGGCTTGCTTCCGATAGATGAAGTAATAGCCGATTTATTAAGAACTTCCGGCAAAAGGACGATCCTCTGTGTAAACAAAATCGATTCTGAAAAGCTGGAAAATAATGTGCACGAGTTTTACTCTCTTGGGTTTGGAGAGCCGCACCCCATTTCCGCTCTGAACGGAAGAATGACTGGCGATTTCCTCGAGGTAATCATTGACGGGTTCCCGCTCGCTGAGGAAGACCCATTGGATGAAGGTTTGAAGATTGCATTTGTCGGCAGGCCCAATGTAGGAAAATCGTCACTTACTAATGCTCTTCTCGGAGTCGACAGAAGCATCGTGACGAATATTCCCGGTACTACAAGGGATTCGATCGACAGCATTATCAAGTTTTATGGTGAAGAGATCACAATTGTCGATACCGCGGGACTGAGACGGAAATCAAAGATCAAAGAGAACATTGAATATTATTCTTCGGTCAGGACCTTGAGAGCGATCGCAGATGCCCACATAGTGGTGCTGATGGTTGATGCTGTTCAGGGCTTCGAGAATCAGGAACAAAAGATTCTGGAAGAGGCTATTCAACGAAGAAAAGGTGTGATTATCGCCGTCAACAAATGGGATCTGGTCGAGAAAGACAGCAACACTGCCAAGTATTATGAAAAAGTGCTGACACAAACTCTCGGTAAATATGATTATTTCCCGGTGGTTTTTATATCTGCCGTGACCAAGCAGCGGATATTCAAACTCATCGAAATGGCAAAAGAGATCCAGCAGGAGCGGCACAAAAAAATTCCAACGAGTGAGTTGAACGATAAAATTCTTAAAGAGATAGAAGCTTCACCACCACCGGCGACACACACAGGAAAAGAAGTCAGAATAAAATTTATCAACCAGGTAGGTGATAATTACCCCGTTTTTCTTTTCTTTTGCAATTATCCAAAAGCTGTTTCCGATAACTACAGAAGGTTCCTCGAAAAAGCCATAAGAAGGCATTTTGGATTTAAAGGAGTTCCTTTTACAATATCATTTAAAGAAAAATAATGAAACACCTGATCAAGAAAATTGTTATCATCGGGAGCAGGGCTGCAGGACCTGCTGCTGCAGCAAAGGCGAGGAGAGAGAATCCCGATGCTGAGATAACGGTAATTGATTCAGGAAGATATGTATCCACTGGGACCTGCGAGATTCCTTACCTGATCTCCGGCGAGGTCGCTTCACCCGGTGAATTGCTCTTTTTTTCAAAGGAAGATTTTTCGCGCCATTATAATGTCGAACTTCTTCTCGAAACAAAGGTACTGTCCATAAATTCGCGGAGTAGAGTCCTTCGTGCTGAAAAAAACGGTACGGAGTTCGACCTGCTCTACGACCGGCTGGTGCTTGCCACAGGTGCCCGGCACAAAATACATCCGCTGTTTCCCCGTGAAGCTGAGAATGTGTTTTATGTCCGCAATATTGAGGAAATTGAACAACTCATCAATCGGTCAGAGACTGTAAATAAAAGATGGTGCGTTGTGGGTGCGTCATACTCAGGTATCGAATTTGCTGAATCGTTGAAGAAATCAGGAAATGAAGTTTTTCTAATTGATAAAGAACCCTTGCCTGCTCACGGATTTGTGAAGGAGATCAGGGAACTCATTAAAGAAGCACTCGTTTCAGAGGATATCGATTTCTACGGAAACACCAGCGACTTGAAAGTGTTTTCCGATGGCGGGAAGGTCAGGAAAATAAAAATAGACGGAAGACTTAAGGAATGTGACTTTGTTCTTGTGGCTATTGGCATTGAACCAAATGTTGATCTCGCAAGAAGTGCAGGACTTGAAATTGGAACCTGTGGGGGGATCAAAGTTGACAGCAGAATGAAAACATCTGACCCGTATATTTTCGCAGCAGGCGATTGTGTAGAACTTAAGGAAAAAGTTACAGGGAGACCTGCGTGGCTGCCTATGGCGAAACTCGCGAGGGACGGGGGACACATCGCCGGAGCAAATGCTGCAGGCGGCAATGAATTTTTGAATCCCGTTATCCGTAATGTATCGTTGAGAGTGTTTAACAATTTTGCCACCACAACAGGTATTTGCACTTCAAGAATGGAAAAATATCAGATTCCGTATAAATCCGTCTCTGCCACTTCTGATGCAATTATTAAGGTAATGCCTGACTTTCACAAAGTGTTTGGGAAAATTTTCTACGGAAATGACGGTAAAATTCTTGGTGCAGGTTTTTTTGGCGGGAGAGAGGTCTCAGGATATTGTGATATCATCGCGCTCGCAATCAAGGCTGGTCTCAAAATTACCGATTTGAAGGAGAGCAACTTTAATTATACTCCGACTCTTTCACCCTTTAAGAATCTACTCGAAATCCTTGCATATAAAGCAGTTCAAAAATAATCCGGAAAACTCATTGAATCGTACCAAACTCGTCCTTGCAATTTTTAGCTTACTATTCTGCTTCAATTATTCCGTCTATTCACAGAAATATCCCGATTCAAAAGTGCACGCTCTTATCGAGAGGGGAATTACATTTCTCTCCGGTTCCCGCTATGACAGTGCAAAGGCTACATTTGGAAGACTGGAGAAGGACTATCCGTCACTACCTTTCGGCTCGCTTTACCTTGCAGGAGTTGAGATCGTAAAAGCATACGACTGGGGTGTCCCTTTCAACGAATCTTATATTGTGAGCAAGCTTGAACGGGCTGAAGATATTGCCGACCAAAATTATGACAAAAACAGCAAGAGTGTGTGGAATACCTATGCCATGGCTCTCATCTATTCATATGAGGCATATTTCGATTTTATCAAGGAAGACTGGTTTGGAGTATTCAAGACGGGGACAAGTGCCCTTAAGTATTTCGAAAGGTGTTCTGAGCTTGATAAAAAATTTTATGAGGCTTCCACTGCCATCGCGATTTTTGACTATTGGAAGAGTTCGAAAACAAAAGACCTTTCCTGGCTTCCTTTCCTTGAAGATAATTCGGAGCAGGCAATTAAGATTCTGGAGAGGAACAGAAATTACTACTCCTATAACGACTTCCTGACTGCCAATTCACTCGCCTGGATTTACATCGATAAAAAACAGTACGCAAAAGCACTGAATCTTTGCAATGAAATCCTTAAAAAAGCACCCGGAAACAGGATTGTAAAGTGGACAAAAGCCAGGGCACTTGAGGAGATCGACAAAAAAAAGGCGATCGAAGTATACGGACAGATTCTCTCAACATTTCCTGTCTCAACAAATTATTACTATTTCAATATAGTGACTCTTAAACATAAGATTGCCATGAATTATGAAAAACTTAAGATGTACAAAGAGGCACTTAAGTACTGTGAAGAGATACTGGCTATGAAAAATTTCAATTCGTGGGACGAGAAAAAACTTGCGGAACGGCTCAAAAGAGTGAAACAGCTTCGCGACTCATTGAAAAAAAGGGTGTAATCTTTTCTATAACATTAATAAAGTGGATTTTCTTGATTATTTTACGCTGATAATTTTTTGATATCCGGAGCAAATACCTGTAATGAGTGAAGATGGAAGATTAGATGAACTGCTGAAGCTCTGCAAAGAGAAGATACCCAACGCTGACCTGGCTCTTATTAAAAAAGCCTATGAATTTGCCGCTATTGCCCACCAAAATGACAAACGAGCATCCGATGAACCCTACTTTAGCCACCCGCTTGCTGTAGCCCGCATACTGATAGAAGAAATTCCCTTCGATGATGTTTCAATCGCCTGTGGCTTGCTGCACGATGTGGTTGAAGACAACGAGGAGTATTCTTCAGACCTGATAAAAAGAAATTTTGGAGCGGATGTTGCCATTATAGTGGACGGACTGACCAAAATAAAAGAGCTTTTCCGTTCGGCTGAAATAAACCAGGCAGAAAACTACAGAAAACTCCTGATGTCGATTATGAAAGATATCAGGGTGATCATCGTGAAATTTGCCGACCGTCTTCACAATATGCGAACCCTTGAATATCTGGAACCTGACAAGCGAAAAAGAATTGCCACGGAGACTCTCGAAATTTATGCCCCGCTTGCTCACCGGTTTGGATTGGGAAAAATTAAATGGGAACTTGAGGACCTTGCTTTCAAGGAATTGAACAGAAATGCCTACGACGATATTCGAAAAAAACTGAATTTGAAAAGGGACGAGAGAAATGAATATCTGGACAGGTTCTCGGCACCGATTCTGGCTGCACTCGAAGAGAAAAACTTTAAATGTGAATTGAGTGGCAGACCAAAACACCTCTACAGCATTTACAGGAAGATGATTAAGCAGAACAAACCCTTCGAAGAGATATTTGACCTTTTCGCGATAAGATTGATTTTGGATTCTGACAATTCCTTCGATTGTTATACGGTTTTTGGTATCATCAATGCGCTTTATATTCCTGTTCCCGACAGATTTAAGGACTATATAGCCATTCCGAAGGTTAATAATTATCAGTCGATTCACACAGCTCTGATAGGTCCCGAGGGAAGGGTTGTGGAGGTGCAGATCAGGACTCGAAAAATGCACGAAATTGCCGAGAGGGGCGTTGCTGCTCACTGGCGGTATAAGGAAGGGAACACCGTAAAGGACAGAAATACAGATGATTATGTCCAGTGGATCAGGGAAATGGTGGAAAGTTCGGGCAGCGATGATCTGAAAAAAAATATTATCGAAAACTTCAAGTTAAATCTCTACGAGAACGAAATTTTTGTCATGACTCCGAAGGGAGACCTGAAAAGGTTGCCGGTCAGATCGACTCCGGTGGACTTCGCATTCGCCATACATTCCAATATTGGGCATCATTGTATAGGGGCGAAAGTAAACAAAAAAATTGTCCCCCTCGATTTTGTGTTGAATCGTGGTGATCAGGTTGAGATAATTACCTCAAAAAATCAGCACCCCAATAAAAACTGGCTAAAATTTGTTCAGACTCAAAAAGCCAAATCTGAAATCAGAAAGTGGCTCAATAAAGAGGAAGAGGTCTTTATTGAGAGCGGCAGAGAGATCTGGGAGAAGAGGTTAAAGAAATTAAAACTCACTCTTGGTGAGAATGAGATTGCCAAAATACTTCAGAGGAACAAGTTTCATCATACCCGTCAGATGTTTAAGATGCTTGGGCAGGGGAATATCACAATTGAAGCGATTTTGGAAGAACCAAAGGAGAAGGATCATAAATTACAGGGTTCTCCCAACATAGAGTTTGAGGATTTCGCCCGTTATGCCAGAGGAACGGGTGGTGAACTTGTTGTGGATGGTGAAGAAATAAAGATGATGCTCTCATATTCCAAGTGTTGTAATCCGATTCCGGGTGATGAAGTTGCAGGATTTATTACAACCGGTGAGGGTATAAGGATTCACAGGAAGACTTGCCGTAACCTTATTGAGAAGTCGAAAGTGGAACCGGAGAAAGTTGTCTCTATAAAATGGCCCGAAGTCGAGAATTCATCCTTCATTGCTGGTCTGGTTATTCGCGGGGACGATTCCGCCGGTATGCTAAAGGATATTGCAAATACCATAGTAAGCTACAACAATACATCGATCAAGTCAATCAGCCTCGACACGAGCGATTCATTTTTCGAAGGACAGGTAACTCTCTTTGTGCAGGACCTTAATCATCTTTCAAGAATTATCGACCGCCTGAAGAAGGTTAAGGGGGTTTATTCCGTCACCAGAATGGCTGAGGCTAAATAGTGGCTGAAGGACGCATTCTCTCGATTGATTACGGTTCGAAGAGAGTGGGCATAGCACTAAGTGATCCCCTGAAGATAATCGCCTCGCCTTACGATACCTTCGAGAACAATTCAGTTTTAATTGAAAAAATCGTGATTCTGGTAAAGGAGAAAGATGTAGTGCGGATAATTGTCGGTTACCCCTTAAATGGTGACGGTACAAAAACGGTATTATCCGACATTATCGAGAAATTTTCAAAAACGATTGAGCAGGAGACAGGGGTTTCAGTTGAATTGTATGATGAGAGATATTCCTCATCTATAGCGAGTGAAAGAATTCTCCAATCCGTGGCAAAAAAGTCGAAAAGACGAAATAAATCACTGGTTGACAAATTTGCCGCAGCGGTAATACTTGAAGATTATCTTAAGGAGTTTGGATAATTGCCATGATGTCCTTTAAATCAAATCCGCTCACAGTAATCAGGTTTATACTCGTTTCACTTCTTGCTGTTGTCTCTTCCATCTATTATCCACTGATAATTGTTGGTACCATCGTTTACAATGAGTTGTACCTTATCCTGTTGGTTGCCAATTTGATTATAAACGGCTGGGATTTGATCGCCAACTACAACATCTACAAAGAAAAAAGTGAGCAATACAGTTCTTTGGCAAGAGATTTGGGAATAAGAAAGAAGAATCTGTGGTTGTTCATTGACTTGCTGGCTGTTTTTCCTTATGAATTGTTTGGTTTGGTGCCTGTTCTCCTTCTGAGGTCATTAAAATTGTTGAGACTCTCACAACATCAAAAACTTTGGCGGCGGAGAGACCTCAAGCGAAATGATTTTTTATACATTGTGTTTTTCCTTTTTTGGATCACCCTCGCCGCTCACTGGCTGGCATGCGGGTGGATAGCTCTTGAGCCCGGCGTACAGACGAAAGACACCCTCTCTCTCTACATTGAGGCGATGTACTGGACAATTCAAACTCTTACAACTGTTGGATTTGGCGACATTGTTGCTGAAACCAGAGGACAGATGGTCTACTCCATGGTGGTTATGATGTTTGGAGTTGGTATTTATGGCTGGTTGATTGGTAATGTTGCAGGTATATTGTCGAAGCGGGATTCCGTGGAACAATATTACTATGAAAATATGGAAAGACTTAAAACTATTGTTGGTAACAGAGGGCTCCCTCCGGAACTCCAGCACAAAATAGGGGATTACTACGATTATATTTTCTCGCGGAATTATTCAGGGAAGGATGAACAGATATTTTTAAATTCCTTGCCTGAATCGTTGCGAAATGAAGTAATGATAAGCCTTAAGCAGAGAATTATCAGGATGATAACTGCTTTTTCGGAATCTCCGGAAGACTTTATTCGTGAGATATCAGGTGAATTGAAAACAGAGATATTCATTCCTGGAGATGTAATTTTTGAAGAGGGAGCCACTGGCGACAAAATGTACTTTCTGTTGTCCGGAGAGTTGGAAGTGGTCGGTGGACAAGAGCGAAAGCATATTGCAACTCTGAAAGCCGGTGACTTTTTCGGTGAAATTGCCCTTTTTGAAAATACAAAAAGAAACGCCACCATCATCTCAAAAAGTTATGCGGAGGCATATTCGCTGGACAAGGCAGCATTCAATTATGTCCTGCTAAGATTCCCGGAGGTAGCATCTGTAATTATGGCAAAAGCTGCAGAAAGACAATCTTCCAACGGTAAGTCTGCAGACTAATCGGTAATAATCTTGTTCACCTCATTTTCGAGTGAATGTACTGCATCATTAACAGTCTCTGAAACATCGAGCAAATTACTGATCGCCTGTTTGGTATCGATACTGAGTTTTTCAACAGCGAGAAGATTACTTCCGATTGAAGCGACGCTATTCTGAGCTACCGTCATTGCTTTTTTGAACATTTCGAATTGCGGTATCAATTCTTTGTTCTTGTCAAGGATGATGCTGAGGTCATCAATCATTTTTTGAATCTCTCTAAAACCTTCAAGTGATCTGCTGTGGTATTTGGAAACAGTTTCGACACCGTCTGCAACAGATCCTTTCACATCTTCGATAATCTCACCAATCTCGTTTAACGAGTTAAATGTATTTTCGGAAAGCCGTTTTATCTCATCCGCAATAACTTTGAATCCCAAACCTGCTTCGCCGGCTTTTTCGGCTTCAATGGCAGCATTCAGTGAAATGAGATTGGTTCTGTCGGCAATATTCGAAATGGTTGTGATCACCCTGGAAATATTTGCAGTTCTTTTGTTGATGTTATTTAATTTTTGAACGATGGAACCGGTTGATTTACCAATTTCAACAATTGAATCGCCGATATTTCCAATGTTGTTCTGCCCCTGTAAAATAAGATTGCCTGTTTCTTCCACTGCCTCGGTAAGTCTGACGGTGTCATCTGCAAGAGCTTTGGTAATATTATCAATTTCTTCACCGAAGTGACGCACATTTTTGTTTGCTATGTCCTGCTCGGCGAATGTATTCTCCAGAAATGCTGCTGCGTCATTTAGAGTGCCGGCAGATGATTTCAGATAGTTACCGGCTGATTTTATCCTTATCGAGAGACCTCTCAAGTCAAATATCATTTTCCTCATGAAAAACCAGAGTTTGGTTATTTCATCTTTTGACGAACTTTCATCTTTCTGTGATGTTTTGATACCTTTGTTCAGTTCTTCATACTTTTCTACAGCAGCCCGCAAGTTACCGTTGGCTACGAATGCCAGAACATCTGAGATCGAGGAAACCGGTTTCGTAGTCCTCTGAATCACAAAGAAAATAAATATCGCAAGCACTGAGGCACCGGTAAAACCGACAAAAAGAATGACATTATTGAGAAAATAAAGCCCTGAGAAGAGTTCGTTCTCAGGTATCATTATTCCTACTGACCACCCTGCCGACTTCATCGGGATGTAATAAATTCTGTAATCCTCCCCTGATACGGGTTCCACTATTTTGTTAAACCCGGTTTCACCGGCTACCATTTTTCTACCAATTAGACTGAATTCCTCATCCTGAAGTCTTTCAGAAAGACTGAAAACCGTTTCATTCAAAATCAGAGATGAGTCTCTGTGAGAGATGAAGGTTCCAAATCTGCTGATTGCGAAGGCATAGCCATTTTGAAGAATCTTGATATTTGAGATTACATTGCGAAGCTGAGTGAGATCAACATCGGCGGTTACAATTCCTCTTGTTTTGCCCGAAACCTTGTCGAAAAACGGTACGGAATAAGTAATCATCAAATTCTCCCCGCCACCTGTGTCATAATATGGCTCTGACCAGATTGCTCTCTTCAGGATGAAGGGAATCTGGTACCAGTCCCAAAGTTCGTATTTATACTCTTCTTTGGCAAGGTCTGTGTAAATTACCGAATCTTTGTTCCTGTAATAATAGGGAGCATAGGGGAGTGAGTCTTTTCTTGCAGATGGTTCAAAAGCGATACAAATGCCGTAAACCCCGGGATTATCCTTAAGGATATCTTTAATAAGGGTGGAATTGCGGGTCGTATCATAAGGAAAGTTGGAGAGTACAGCCGATAGTGCCTCAGGAATTTTCTCGACATTTGAGAGGTACGATTCCATCATATTGACTTTTGCCTCGGTGATGTTCCTTGAATCCTCTTCAATTCCTTCGAGGATAATTGATCTGGAGACAAAATAGTTGGAGAGGTAAATCGCAACCAGGATAACAAGGGAAATGAGGAGTATATATACAGATAATCTCTTGTTGAGAGGCAGAGAGCGTATTTTCTTTATCATTTCCTGACCTCTTTGAAGAAGGAATCGTAGTTGATATCACCTTTAATCCTTTTTGCATCTTTCAATACCTGAATGGCGATAGCAAATGAGCGTTTATCGAGAACAGGGTCGATAGTGTCATTCACCGGCGAAATGATATCCTCCATGGTGTTCAACATCCGCATCTGGTGAGCGTAGTTGGCGGAGAGACCAGCTTTTCTTTTCAATTTCATACATTCATTTACGGTCTCTTCCTTGTTCCTGAATGCTTCAATCCAGCCTTCCATTGATGCCAGAAGGAAATTTTTACAGACTTCCTTGTTGTCCCTCAGAAACTCATCCGTACAATAAATTCCATCCTCGGGGACATTCAAGCCATAATTTGCAATCCTGAAGAGGGTAAGGTCATCCTCACTGATTCCTGAAAAAATTATGCTGTTCAGTTCATTGTAGTCCATGACCACTTGTGCATCCACACCTCCCATTAGAAAAAGATTGACAGTTGACCTGACGGGTACAAATTTTGAATTGAGGTTGTATTTGGTCAGGAATGCCTGAGGGAGTTCACGGAAACCCGCCTGCCATATGGCGATCTTTTTATTGTTGAGATCATTTAGCTGCTTTATGCCTCTTGATTTTAGTCCTGCAATTGTAAGTGCAGATTTTTTAGAGATTTGCCCGATTAATCTGTATTTGAATCCATGGTCATAATCTTCCAAAGCTCCTGAAAGAAAGTTGGTAATAAAATTTGCACCCCCTGCCTTGAGATAATCAATTGCATTATCCTTAAATCCGGTGTGCCTTATCGTTACATCCAAACCGTATTTTTTATAAATTCCTTTTGTTATTGCAACATAGTAACCGGCGAATTGTGCCTGTGGCTGCCAGTGGACAGCAAGAATGATCTTCCTCAACGAGCTGTTACTCTGCATCGGCAACAATGCGAAGATGCCTGTCACAAAGAAGAGCAGGAATATTTTAAGGCGGTTTGGACTAAAATATCTCATAAAATTTCAAAACTAAATGGTTCGCAACGATAATTGTGATACAAAAAAACAATATTTGAAAAGGAATTATTTAATTTAAGATGAATCACTCATATTACAAAAAAAAGTGAGTAAATTTACACTCAAGATGTTCTGAAATTGTCCCAAATCAACAAACAATCAAATATTTGATGAAAAAGATACTGATAATTGAAGATGATGAGAGTTTGCGCTCGAGTCTGGATGAAATTCTAACCACAGAGGGGTTTGAAGTTCTGGCAACCCCAAATGGTGTCAGTGCACTTGAGGCGGTGCCCTTATTCAATCCTGATTTAATCATCTCCGATGTTTCGATGCCGGAGATGGATGGATACGAGCTGCTGGCAGAGCTTGCAAAAAATGAATCGTGGGCTACAACTCCATTCATCTTTCTCACTGCTCACAGTGAAAGAAATTATCGAAGAAAAGCCATGGAACTGGGAGCAGATGATTTTTTGATCAAGCCTTTTTCCGTGGATGAGCTTTTGTTGACAATTGATGCCCGCCTTAAAAAAAGTGACAAAGTGCGCCAGGTAAGCGATGACAGAATCAAATCCATCACGAAGAGTATCTCTTTCAGCCTTCCTCACGAATTGAACACACCTCTCTCGGGAATTATTGGATTTTCAGAAATCATGATGAATGAAGCTGACCTGATGTCTCCGGATGAGGTAAGAGAAATGGCAGGCTTCATAAATGAATCCTCAATGCGTCTGAAAAAGACAATCGGCAAATACCTCAATTATTCCAAATTACAGGTACTCCTGAATGACGCAGTCGAAAGGCGAAGTCTGCTGAAGAGTGATTCCATCATTTCCAATGAACTGGTGGAGGCGGTAATGAACAAGGAAAAATTTGAGAAAAAGAGATTCGAGGATCTTGTGGTAGACCTTGAGACTGCTGTCGTCTTGATCAACGGTGATTATCTGGCTCTTCTTATATCTGAACTTATTGAAAATGCGCTAAAATTTTCACGGTCAGGTTCAAAAGTGTTGATCAATGGCAAGAAGGGGAACAAGGTTTATTGGTTGACTGTCTATGACAAGGGGAGGGGAATGACTTCCCGTCAACTGGCAGATATTGGTGCTTTTGTGCAGTTTAACAGGGACATGTTCGAGCAACAGGGATCGGGTCTGGGACTCGCCATAGTAAAGAGTATCATGGCAATTTTTGAGGGGAATGTTAGGTTTAGTTCTGAACCGGGCTTGGGAACGACTGTCACTCTGGAACTGAAACTGAATAAAGAGTAAATTTATTGGAGTGAATTCGGAAATCGAAAATCGTTATATTTAGAGGTTAAATTTCAAATATCCGGAGTATCATTTGAAAAGATTTCTCTTTTCAATCCTAATAATTACATCAGTGGCAGTAAATGCACAGAACACTTTCGAGTTCTTGAGAGTCGATGTCAGCCCCCGGGCAGCAGCCCTGGGTGGCAGTTTCACAGCGGGAACTGATGATGCCAATGTAATCCACTATAATCCGGCTGCTTTAAAGCAATTATCCGGCTCTCCTTTTTCTGCCAACTTTGTGAAACATTTGCTCGACATAAATTTTTTCGGTGTTGCATACACAAAAGAATTTGAAGGTATCGGCAGGTTTGGTGCGGCTGTCCGTTATGCCAACTACGGTACATTTACTGAAGCGGATGAATTCGGGAACAAAACAGGTACCTACGGAGTTAATGAACTGGCTTTTACAGTTGGCTATGCAAATGTACTCGCTGAAAATTTTTACTACGGTGCAAACATTAAGCTGATTCACTCATCGATAGCTTCGTACAGTTCTTCAGGGATTGCCTTCGATTTGGGTTTACAATATAATATTCCATCCCAACTGATTAACATTGGCTTTACAATGACCAATATTGGAGGACAGCTCTCTTCCTATACCGGAGCAACTGAAAAACTGCCATTTGATATAAGTGCCGGTGTCACGAAAAAACTCGAACATTTACCTGTAAAACTTTTTCTGGACTTTCATCGTCTCAATGAAGATACAGATGAGTTTATTAAAAGGCTTGAATATTTCAGCTTTGGAACCGAGTTTTACCTGAGCAAATCGTTGACTCTTCGTTTGGGATATGACAATAAAAAAAGAAAAGACTTGAAGGTGGGAGATTTTGCCGGACTTGCAGGTTTCAATGCCGGTCTGGGGATCAAAATCGATAAATATACATTTGATTACGCCTTTTCTTCTTATGGGGAAATTGGTACACTTCACCGGATTGGAGTAAGTACCGAGTTTTAGAGAACTTATATTTGTTCCAAATTATTTGTATCTTTGATTGTTTTTTATAAATATTCTTGAGGAAAATACTCTTAATGTTAAGAGAAATGTGTAAATCCAAAATTCAGCGACCGACTGTTACAGCTTCTGAACTTTATTATGAAGGAAGTTTAACTGTCGATCTCGATCTACTCGATGAAGCGAACATTTTACCGTATGAAAAAGTACAAGTTGTAAATGTAAATAACGGAAGCCGGCTTGAAACCTACACCATCCCCGGTGAAAGAGGTTCGGGCATCATCTGCCTCAACGGGCCTGCTGCCAGATTAGGCTATGTTGGAGATAAAATTGTGGTTATTTCCTACGCAATGATGGAAGATGAAACCCTGGTTGATTACAAACCAAAAGTCGTGATAGTTGATGATAACAACAGAGTAACCAAAACCTTCTAATTGATGTTTATCTGAACGATACCCGGAGACAATTATGAAAAAAATATTGATTTTAGTATTGCTGATTACCGCAGTTTCTTTTGCTCAGTTCAAAAAGGATCCGTTTTCGAAACCTGAGGTTCGTGACGGTATATTCTCTAAAGAAACCGGCGGGAATTTCCTCTCCAATATTTTTAACTCAGATAATTTTTCTATGAAACATTCGTTCGATGCTTCTTTTTCAACTTTTGGCGAGCATGGTGTGGCAACAACAGTCTATACCAACAGTATGTTTTACAAATTTTCCGATAATTTAAACATCAGACTCGATGCCTCTCTCGTTTATTCACCCTATAATTCGCTTGGCAAGACCTTTCAGGACAACATCAACGGACTATACATCAGCAGAGCAGAGTTAAACTTCAAACCATGGGATGATACTGTTATTCGTATTCAGTACCGTAATATCCCTGCCGGCATGTACAATTCTTATTACGGATACAATAATCCTTTTTACGGAAATTACAGCCCATGGGGAAATTCATTTAATGATGACTGGTTTGTTCGCTAAAAGGTTGGGGCAAATTGTTCTCCAATAAAGACGGTGCTGAGAATAAAGAGAAGAGTTCTGTAAAGGGACCCCTCAATGTCCTGCTGAATATCTCCATTTTCGTTCTTTTGGTTATGCTCGGGTATTTTATCTATTCGGGTATAGGAAAGCTTGCTGATTCTTCAAAGGAAGTAAAGACAGGCGAGCAGCCGGGCGTGCAAAGATTAATTCAGGTAAAGATATATAATGGATGTGGAATAAAGGGTCTGGGTGAGAAAGTAACCGAATATTTGCGGAAGAATAATTTCGACATTATAGATTCTGAAAATTATTCATCATTCGATGTGGAAGAGACTCTGGTTATCGATAACCGGGGAAACCGTGAAAATGCCCTCCAGACCGCCAAAGTGCTTGGCGTTGACCCCAAGAAAAATGTTTCAGAAAATATTAATGAAGACTACCTTCTCGATGTGATAGTTATCATCGGGAAAGATTATAAAAATTTAAAACCTTTCAACAATCAATAAATGGAAAAAATGAACGAACGGGACCAGGAACAGGATCAAATATTAAAGATCATTACAGAATCAATATTTGAGAAAAAAGGGGTTGATGTTAAAATACTTGATCTAAGAAACATAACCACAATTGCAGACTATTTCGTTATCTGCAGTGGCGAATCAGACATGCAGGTAAAAGCCATAGCAGACAATGTTGATAAAAACCTCTCCGATGAAGGGATCAAAGTATGGAAGAAAGAGGGATTCAAAGCTCTTTCATGGGTGCTTATTGATCTTTCCGATATTGTTGTTCATGTATTCAGAAACGAATCAAGACAATTCTACAACCTCGAACGACTCTGGGGTGATGCACCTGTTCAGGAACTGAAAGACCCCGTCGGCTGAATCTCATCCTATTAAATTACCTCATGGAGTAGAAATTTGAAAAAGTATTTGTCAGGTTTGTTTACCGGACTTAAGAATAATTTTGAGCTTTCCGAAGAGATCGAAGTAAGCTTTGATATTCCCAAGAATGAGTCACATGGAGACTTTTCAACCAACATTGCGATGTTGATTGCAAAAAGACTCGACAAAAAACCAAGGGACCTTGCTCAGGAAATTATTTACAGTCTGAATTTTGACAGATCGATAATCTCCAAAGTTGAGGTTGCCGGACCGGGGTTCATAAATTTCTATTTTACTCCCGAGTACATTTCCTCATCTGTGAAAAAAATTCTGGAAGAAGGGAAGCAGTTCGGCAGAAGTGATTCCAACAAGGGGAAAAGAGCAATTATAGAATTTGTTTCCGCTAATCCCACAGGACCTCTTACCGTGGGTCATGGCAGGAATGCAGTGAGCGGCGACACGATGGCAAATCTTCTCGAAGCAACCGGATTTGAAGTGGACAGGGAATATTATTTCAACAATGCAGGGAGGCAGATGCGGGTTCTTGGAAACTCGGTCAGGTTGCGCTATCTTGAATTAACTGGAAAGCCTGAGGAATTTCCGGAGGATCATTATCAGGGTGAATACATCACGGGAATTGCACAGAGTCTGTTCGAGAAACATGGGGACAGCCTCAAATCGGAAGATCCCGAAGGTATTTTCAAAGCAGAGGCTGAAAGAGTAATTTTTGAGGATATAAAGAAAACCCTTGATCGAATTGGGATAAAACACAATGTATTCTTCAATGAGAATTCTCTCTATGAGGAGGGGAAAATTGACGGTTTATTAAAGACTTTCAAGGAGAGAGAGCTCAGTTACGAAAAAGATGGAGCTGTCTGGTTAAGACTTTCCGACCTCGGAAACGAAAAAGACAAAGTAATCGTAAAAAACACAGGTGAACCAACTTACAGACTTCCGGATATTGCATACCATACCACAAAATTTGAGCGCGGTTACGATTTCATTGTCGATCTTTTCGGTTCAGATCATACAGCCACATATCCCGATGTTCTGGCTGCTCTTGCGGAACTTGGTTACGATATTGAAAAAGTAAAGGTGATGATTCACCAGTTCGTAACTGTTATCAAAGACGGCAAAGCAGTGAAGATGTCGACCAGAAAAGCCAATTATATCACTCTTGATGAGCTGATTGACTGGGTCGGTTCTGATGTAGTTCGCTACTTCTTCAATATGCGGGCAATTTCAACACATTTGAATTTTGATTTGAACCTTGCGGTAAAACATTCCGAGGAAAATCCGGTTTTTTATCTTCAATATGCCCATGCAAGAATTTGCTCGATACTACGGATGACAGATCAGGAAGGATTGAAGATGGAGACTGATCATCTTGAATTGCTTGTTACCGAAGAGGAACAACGGCTTATTAAGAAACTTTTGTCATATCCGGATGTTGTGGAGAGTGCGGCAAAGGTGCTTGATGCAGTGATTCTTTGTGCATATCTCGAAGAACTGGCGGCAACATTTCATAAATTCTATACCGTCTGCAGGATTATAGGTAGTGAACCGGGACTTGCCGGTGCGCGACTCGCTCTGGTAAATGCAGTTAAAACCGTTATTTCAAATGGTCTGGGTATCCTTGGTGTAACTGCACCTGAGAAGATGTAATCAGGCAATCAAAACAGAAGTTGCATAGATGTTGGAAGCACCGGAGTCCCAAAGGGCTTTGGCTGCCTCCCGGATTGTGGACCCGGTTGTAATTACATCGTCAACCAAAAGGACATTTTTTGATGTAAACTGCAACGGGTTTTTTGCCTTAAAAGCCCCGACAAGATTCCCCTCCCTTCCACTTTTTGATCCGGTAACCACTTGTGCCTCGGTGTAGCGAATTCTTCTAAGGTTGCTTTTTTCTACTGACAGCCCCGTTGCCCTGCTTATGCCTTTGGCTATCTCTTCTGACTGGTTAAAACCCCTCTCAATCATTCTTAATCTGTGAAGTGGAACCGGAACGATATAATCGATGCCTGAAACACTGAATGCCTCATTGAAATGCTTCCCAATCTGCTCGCCAAGATACTTTCCTGCATGATATAAATCGTGATATTTCAGAGATAATACGAGTGTTCTGAGAGGGGATTCATGAGTAAATTTAGCCAGTGAGAAGAGATCAGTTATCACTTCGTCATGAAATTTTTCGTGGAGCATTTTTAATAAGACGAAATGGTCAAGTTTGGGCTCACTCTCGTAACACTTCCTGCACAAAAAATCTGTCTCAAAGGGGAGAAGAGATTCGCAATGGATACAAAACCGGGGGACAATAACATCAGCAAGTTTTGAAACAAGCCGAGCCACCTACATCATACCTTCTCTTTTTCTTAAAAACCATTCAGTCGAAAGCAATAAAACGAGCACCACCAGCATCCATGAGTTGTTCCACAGATTATGTGATTTGTTCTCCTTGAATTCTACTGATGTTTCCCTGTTTGTTTTTTCCAGTTCATCAAAGAATTTAAGGTAATTGGTGTAAGTATAGAAATTTCCACCGGTTAGCGAGGAGAGATCTCTTAGAAAACCGGGGTTTGCGTAAGGATCAACCATTTCGATGTTTACATCGCCGATATTAAAAGTACCCTGATCGGTACCAAATGTATTGCCGGCGAGTAACCCCGTTCCTGTGAATGTATGGTCTCCTGCTTTTTCAGGTTTATAAATACCCTGATAAATTCCTGCTCCCACTGGTGATAAGTTGAATTCAGTTTTCCCGTTAGGGGAGTTGATCAAAATCTTGACATCTGCATCAGAAAGGGGGTCGAACGATTCTGTATACGCTTCTGCAATGAACTCAACCTGCTCATTTCTGGAATAAAATCTTTTGTTTGTCCTTACACTGAATCTCTTTTTATCTTTTACTGCTCCGAGCCATTTTGCTGAACTGAAAAGAAAATCATCAAAGAGCCGTTCCTTCTTTGCCTTCAATTTCCACTTCCAGATATCGCCGGCGATAATTGCCAAAGATCGCTTAAATCCAAAATTCCGGCTTACGATCAACGGATTGGGCAACACTTTATTGTTCAGTTTTACATAAGCCAGTACCTGACTCTCGGGTCTGGCATCTGCCCGTAAATTTGGAATCAGGACAGGGGGGAGTGCATCCCATTCCTTTAGTGATGCAGGGTCACTCGAGTAGAAGAGCGGATTTCTTTCAACCCCTTCTGCCATCGAAAGTTGAGCCTCGAAATCGACACCGGCTCCGGGTCGAAGTGTTACAGGAAGCCAAGGCTCAATTTTTTTCAGAAGAGCGAGATCTGAGTATTGATTGATCAGAATGAAGACGGGAACATTCCTGTTGGAAATAAGATCAACAACTTTATCCTGAATAGCCCCCGGGATCGATTTGACAGGATAGTTAACCAGTACAAGGACACCTGTGCTGTCGAGAACCGAGCTGTTTATATCCTTTTCGAGTGGCTTGTCTGACGCATCAAAAGTCATTGATCTCACTGTCAGATTGGAATCACCTGAGAGGGCATTTTTGATGAATGTAACATCCGGTGTGGGAGCTCCGGACAAAACCAGCACTTTTTTTCTGTTGTCAATTACATTAACAAAGAACGGAAAGGAGTTGTTTTGTTTATTCACCTCAGCCGGAAAATTTTTTACAGTTACTGCAAGTTTTTTAATCCCTGTCGATTTCGGGATATATGTAAAACTGATCGAAGTGGAGCCATTTTTATCAACTGATACAGTGGCTGACTCGATAATCCTTCCATCTTCAGTAAGGTCGACTTTTATATCTGTATTCGGAAATCCTGCAACCTGCAAGGTAGCAGTAACTGGGGAACGGCTCCCCTTAAAGATATAATCGTTGTACAATACATTTTCCACGGCTATGTCTTTTTTAACAGTGGAATCGCCAATAAGAACCGACCATACCGGGATACCGAGTTTCCCTGCACTGACAAGTGGATTCGTCCCATCAGTCATCACACCGTCAGAAACGATGGTAATGGTGGCATTTTTTAATTTTTTTTCTTTGGCAAATTCAAATATGCTTTCAAAATTCGTTACCTCACCGTCAAATTTCAGTTTCCCTGAATTTGAGTTTGCAGTGATGGAATCCACCGATTTGGAGAAGGAGAATACTTTGGAATTTTTGCCAAGAGGTGAAGCAGCGAGGTCAGCAAGAAATTTGTTGATCACTTCTTCTCTTTTTGTCCCATCGTCAAACTTGATCGATTCTGATCTGTCGATGAAAAAATAGTTAACCGGGTTCTGTATCGATGTAAAAACCAGATTCAGAGCCGGACTGAACAAAAGCAACGCAAGTGTCAGGAGAATTGTACTTCTCAAGATCAGCAGAAAAATTCTTTTGGCTGATGAAACAACTGGAATGGTGATTCTGTAATAATACCATGCCAGCAAAGCCAGCAGAGACGCAGCAATGAAATAGTAGAGCCATGACCCGGAAATCAGAAGTGATATTTGCTCAGGCAATTCTAATTTCCATCGGTTCCGTTCAGATTTTCAAAATTCCAGGTTTTTATTTTGGCGATCTCAGTATGGTCTGTGGAATCAAGCTGAATCGGAGTGATTGAGATGTAACCGTTTTCGATGGCATTCTGGTCTATGGAAAGGTCAGTACCATCGAGGTTTATAAAATCGCCCTTGAGCTGGTGATATTCTCTTCCGATGATATCGTGTACTGTGTCATAAGTGTCAGCAAATCTGGAAATTCCCTGTCTTGTGATGAGGGTACCTTTAATCTCTGATTTTGGGAGGTTCGGGAAATTTACATTTAGAAGTTTCCCGTTTTCAAAGCCATGCTCTAGTGCTTTTACAGTAATTTTTGCAGCCGCTTCCGCTGCCCAGTCGATATTTTCTGAAGTTCTGCCATTTATTGAAAATGCGATTCCGGGGATATCCATCATCGATGCTTCCCGTGCGGCAGAAACTGTTCCGGAGTACACGATATTGGTAGCGGTGTTTGAACCGTGGTTGATTCCGGAAACCACGACATCAGGAATAAAATTCAGCACTTTTGTGATGCCTATCTTTACACAATCAGCCGGTGTACCGTTAATGGCATATCCAAAGAATCTGCCTTCCACGAAATGCTTTACTACTTTAAGTGGTCTCTTCATGGTGATTGAGTGCCCGGCGGCACTTTGTTCGAAAATGGGAGCAACAATGAACACTTCACCAAATTTTTCGAGCTCCCTTCCCAGGGCAATAATTCCGTAGGAATCTATGCCGTCGTCATTTGAAATTAATATCTTCAATTTTTGCCTAAAATATAATAAATCAATCAAAAATATAAGAAGCATGCCCTTAACTGGCAATGTAAAACATTTTTCTTAAAAAAAATTGCAGAAAGTACTTGACAAGTGTACATCTGTACACTATATTTGTGGTGTACAATTGATTACTTTAGGTGAACAGTGAAAAATGACCTTACAGACAGACAAAAAGAGATACTGATATTTGTATCTCAGTATATCGGGAACAATGGATATGCTCCCTCAGTAAGAGAGATAGCTTCTCATTTTGGTTTTAACTCGCCAAGTGGAGCAAAAAAGCATTTGGATACTCTCTATAAAAAAGGATATCTGAATATGAGCAGCAATGTAAGCAGGGGAATTTCCTTAAGAACAGATTCCGGATTTGACCGGGAGACAGAATCAAGAATCGATTCGGCAATCAATGTTCCGGTAGTCGGAAGAGTTGCAGCCGGATTGCCGATTCTGGCAGAGGAAAATCTTGAGGGAAGCATAGTGATCGATTCAGTCTTCGTGAGAACTACTGATGACTGCTATGCTTTGAAGGTGAAAGGGGAGAGTATGATAAATGCCGGAATCTACGAAGGTGATATTGTCGTGGTTTCACCAAAGAAACCGGTACACAACTACGATATCGTTGTTGCAATGGTTGACGGTGATGCAACAGTAAAAAGGTACCTGAAAAAAGATGGCAAGACCACTCTTGTTCCGGAGAATGATGCATTTCCCGTTATCGAGATAAAGCCAACAAGTGATTTTTCAATAGCCGGTAAAGTTGTCGGTGTTTTAAGGTGGTATAACTGAGGAATTAAAATGAAAACAGATATATTGAACAAAGCAATCAAAAACAGAAACAAAATCAGATTTTACTATTCAATGCAGCAACTTGTCATTGATCCGTACATCATTTCGTGCGACAAAGAGGGTAAAAAAACGATATATGGAAAAATCAGTGATACTGATACGATTCAGAAATTTGAGTTTCGCAAAATCTATAACATCAAAGTACTTGAACAGGAGAGATTCGCTCCCAGAGTAGTAAATACATCCCGTTTTCAATAGGAACCAGGAGGAAATTATGCATTCGTTAAATAAAAGAGACCTGACTGACAAGCTGTATTTTAAGTTGAGATCGAGTGGATACTCGACACTCGGCAGGCGATACGGCACATATATTCCGGATCCACCCGACATCGGTGAGTTTCAGATTGATATTTTGGCAAAGCAAAAGAAGGAATTCGCGATAGGAATCGTGATCGATGATTTGTCCGGGATGGATACGGAGTTTATCAGAAAAAAGATTAAGTTTCTCGCTGAACGGAAATCGACATACAGCGGGAATCCGGTGAAGCTCTTTATCGCCCTCGCAAGAAAGAACTTTTTCCTGATAAAACATCTGGTTGAAAGCGATCTGGCTTCTCTTTCCGAAAATATAGAACTCGTTCTGTGCGAGCCGGAATCCGAAATACTGTTCAACGAAGCTCTTGCTCAGTCAAAAACTTTGCTCCCCCGGTTTATTAATTAGCTAAAAGAGACAAATTCCAAAAATCTCCCTTCTTTTTGACTTTTTTAGCAAAAAAATTATTCAGATGTTTGCTAATTGTTAAAGTAATTTGTTTTTCCGTCGAAAAATATTTAAAATTCCTTTCTTTGAATTTTTATTTTTGTAACTAACCGGTCCACAGTTGGGCAAAGCAAATATCAGTACATCTCAAACAGAATCTAAAACACTGAATACTCATAGCGAAGTACCCCGTCATATAGCCATCATAATGGATGGAAATGGTCGTTGGGCTAAGAGTAATAATCTCCCCCGGATTGCCGGTCACAGAGAGGGAGTCGAGTCGGTCAGGGAAATCGTCAAGGCAAGTGCCAAAGCCGGTGTCAAGTATCTGACCCTCTATACTTTTTCCACGGAGAACTGGAAGCGTCCCAAGACAGAGGTAACAACTCTCATGAGGCTGCTTGTGAAAGTTCTCAGGAGAGAGATACAGGAGTTGCACAACAACGATGTAAAACTGATGGCGATTGGAGATATTTGCTCACTTCCAACGGAAGTTCAACATGAACTCTCCGATGCCATCGAAAAAACAAAAAACAATAAGACACTTACTCTTGTTCTCGCTCTCAGCTACAGTGGCAGGTGGGAAATAATCGATGCTGTCAAAGGGATCGTTAAAGATCTGAATGACGGCAAAATAAGCGAGAATGAAATAAAAATTGAAACATTCTCAAAATACTTAAATACAAAAAACATTCCTGACCCCGATCTCCTCATCCGCACCAGTGGCGAAATGCGAATAAGCAATTTCCTTCTTTGGCAACTCGCATATTCGGAAATCTATATTACCCCTGTATTCTGGCCCCAATTCCGAACAAAGGAACTGATGGATGCAATCGAGGATTATAAAAAGCGCGAGCGAAGATTCGGAAAAGTCAGCGAACAATTACAAAAGCAAAGGCAATAATGATGAGATTCCACTTTTCGGGATTGAAGTTTTCATTTTTCTTATTTTTACTATTTTTTTGTGTCCCTTCTGTATACTCCCAGATAAATACGACATACTATAAAGTTCTCTCTGTTTCGGTAGAGGGGAATGTCACTGCAGATGCAAACACCATAGTGGAATATTCAGGACTGAAAAAAATCAAGGATACCGGCAGGGAAATTCAAATTCCCGGAGATGAAACGATCAGTGCCGTTAAAAACCTTTGGGATTTGAGAATCTTTTCCGATATCCAGATAATTATTGAAAAGTATTTTGAAAATGGTGTTTTTCTTAAGATCAAGGTTTCAGAATATCCCCGTTTTGAACAAATGGTTTTGCAGGGAAACTCCGAACTCAGCAAATCAGAACTTGAGGAAATGATTTCTCTCGTGCGGGGTCAAATTCTTAAACCTCAGGAATTGATCCGGATCAAAAATAAAATTATTGATGCCTACACCAAAGAAGGTTATCTAAACACCAAAGTTGATGTCATTTATTATGATTTCCTTTCAATCGATTCCATGGGTAACAAAATGTCGGTTACATGGCGGAATCAAAAGGATTTCTCTGACGAGATTACAACCACATACGACGACCTGCAGGGAGTGAACCGCAATCTTTCTGACAAGATTAAGGTCAGGAAACTGGTTAAATTCAAAATTGAAGAAAACAGCCGCTTAAGCGTAAGAAACATCAGGTTCACCGGAAACAGTTTTTACTCTGAAGAGGACCTGAAAAGCGAACTTGAGGAATTGTCGGAGAAAAAATGGTGGAAATTCTGGAGTTCTGCGAGATATGAACCTGAAAAGGTAAAAAAAGATAAAGAGACACTTCTCAAATTCCTGAATCAAAACGGATTCAGGGACGCTGAAATTCTGTCGGATTCGCTTGTTTATACCGAAGACAAGAAAATGGTTGATGTTTATTTCAACATTCTTGAAGGTTCGAGGTATAAAATAAGAAATATCGTGTGGGAAGGGAACACAGTTTACAATTCTGAAGTATTAAACGAGAGATTAGGTTTTAAAACGGGTGACATATACGATCTGATTTCATTTAATCAGAATTTACGCGGAAACGAAAAGCAGAACGATGTCGCTTCACTCTATCTTGACAATGGCTATCTGACTTTTACAGTCAATGCTGCCGAGAAGAAAGTTGCCAAGGATTCGATTGATATTTACATTTCAGTTAATGAAAACAATCAGTTTAAGATTGGTAAAGTTTCGATAAAGGGGAATGACAAGACGAAAGAAAAGGTGATCAGACGGGAATTATACACTGTCCCGAGTGACTTTTTCAATAAAGCTGCCATGATCAGAAGTCTGCAACAGCTTGCAAATCTTCAGTATTTTAATGTTGAGAAATTGTACAAAGAGGGTGTCGATTACAACCTTGAAAATGACAGCACCGTAAATGTTGCATTCATAGTTGAAGAAAAGTCGAGCGATTATTTAAATGCTTCAATTGGATACAGCGGATCGTTTGGATTTTCCGGTGCAATCGGTGTTACTCTGAATAACTTCTCGATTGCTGAACCGTTCCAACTTGGTGCAGGACAGATTTTAAGTTTTAACTGGCAGTTTGGTGTTGGTAATCTTTACAGGACATTTTCATTCGGCTTTACAGAACCCTGGTTCATGAATTCGCCGACACTTGTGGGTTTTGATCTGTTTTCTACAAGACAGAGTTATATTTATGATCTGTTTCAGGCTGGCGGATCGGTCAAAGTTGGCCGTCGTCTCAAGTGGCCCGATGATTATTTTTACATCCAGGGATTTTTCAGATACCAGAACAATAATGTATTGAATGGTGGCGGATTCTACAGAGAAGGTGAATCAGAACAGTTTACCCTTGGTTTCACCTTGAACAGAAAAGATGTGGATAATCCAATTTTCCCTTCAAAGGGATCATCACTCACCTGGTCGTCTGAAATCAGTGGCGGTCCTTTTTTACCGGGTTCGGTAGACTACTTTAAAATGACACTCACAACAGAGTGGTATAAAAGATTGTTCAATTCCAACAGATTTGCCCTTTATCTGAGCAGTGATATGGGCTATATCGAGGAACTGAAAAAGAATACTACCATACAACCTTTTGAACTGTTTTATATGGGCGGTGCCGGACTCGTGATAGCTACAACCTCTCTGAGGGGTTATGACGACAGAACGGTCGGTCCACGACAGACCAATGGTGATGTAATTGGTGGAAGAATGTTCTTCAAATACATCGCAGAATTGAGATTTGCGGTATCTCTCGATCCGATGCCGTTATATGTTCTCGCATTTGCCGAGGCAGGAAATGTGTTCGAAAATATTACAACTGCAGATCCGTTCAAGCTTCGCAGAAGTGCCGGTTTCGGTGCGAGGATACTTATTAATCCTGTCGGATTGCTCGGATTTGATCTTGGTTACGGATTTGACAGACGGGAAGTTGATGGTACTGATCCAAAATGGCAGTTCCACTTCCAGTTTGGTAAAGGTTTTTAATTAAATTATACAAAAAGGAAATAGAAGTGAAAAAACTAATTGTTCTATCGCTGTTTTTAATTCTGGGTGTATCTGTTTATGCACAGAATACGACACTTAAAGTGGCAATCGTTGACGCAGACCTTATTCTGCAGCAATTACCCGAAGCAATAAAAGCCAATGGTGACCTTAAGGCGCTTGAAAGCAAATTTAAAGCCGAACTTGATTCAATAGGACAGGCATTCGGAAAAGAAGTGGAAGCTTTTCAAAAAGAATTCCAGAACAAACCAAATGATCCAAAAGCAAAAGAGAAACAGATGCAACTGGCAAACAAACAGAAAAGCATCGAAGATCTTCAGGCAAAGAGAAGAGAAGACCTGCTTGTAAAACAGGATGAACTTCTGAAACCGATCTATGAAAAATTGTATGACAATATTGCAATCACCGCCAAAGAAGAGGGAATGCATTATGTACTGAACAAAAAATCCGGACAGGATCCCATCGTATTATACGCGGATGTTCAGTTTGATCTTACCTATAAAGTTTTGGACAAGATTAGAAAATCAGGTAAATAAACCCATTAAGAGCTAACAGAGATGAAACTTAAGTTTATCATCCTTGTAATTGCATTCGCAACCACCGGACTTTTTGCCCAGCTCAAGATCGGTTATGTTGATTCGGATGCAATTATGAAAAATCTTCCGGATGCTGAAGATGCAAAGCGTCAACTTGATGCCTTGATTGTCGAGTGGCAGAACGAGATTTCGAAGTTCGAGTCAGACATAAGAGTAAAGAAAGAGGATTTTGAGAAGAGGAAACTTATTCTTACTGATCAAATGAAGTCTGATATTGAAGCTGAGATTAAACAACTTGAAAAAGACCTCGAAGCCTACAGAACCAAGAAATTTGGAAATGGTGGTGAATTGTTTCTGAAGCAGGAAGAAGTGATGAGACCTGTTCAGAACAAGGTTTTTAATGCAATTCAACAAGTTGCCAAGGATGATGATCTCGATTTCATTTTCGACCGGAGCGGTGCTGTTATGCTGCTTTTTGCCAAAGATAAATATGATGTTACCTCCAAAGTTTTGGACAAGTTAAAATAATGTCAGTAAGTTTAAAAGAAATTGCCCTTTTTGTTGGAGCCGAAATTACCGGTGACGACGAAATTACAATTGAGACACTTCTAAATATTGAAAAAGCAGAGCCGGGAAGTTTAACTTTTCTCGGCTCTTCTGCATATGAAAAGTTTTATCACACCACTAAAGCATCCGCAATTCTGGTCAGGAAAGACTTTAACAGGGACAGAAGTGATATAACCTTCCTCTTAGTCGATGAACCTCATAAAGCATTTCTTCTTATCTTACAGAAGTTTTTCACCAAACAGCCGGATCTCCACGGAATTGATGGAACTGCATCGGTAGATCCCTCATCCACGGTTGGTCTGAATACAGCAATTGGTAAAAATGTTGTGATTGGCAAAAACTGCGTGATAGGCGACAATGTTATCATTTATCACAATACAGTTATATTGGAAAATTGTACGATCGGCGATGGAACCCTGATTTATCCAAATGTGACCATCAGAGAAAACACAAAAATCGGTAAAAAGGTTATTATACACGGTGGTGCTTCTATCGGTGCAGATGGCTTTGGATTTCTAAAAGGACCCGACGGTAATTATCTCAAGATTCCTCAAATCGGGAATGTGATAATCGAGGATTTTGTGGAGATTGGTTCAAATTCCTGCATAGACAGAGCAGCTTTGGGAAGCACAGTGATAAAAGCCTACTCAAAAGTTGATAATCTTGTTCAAATCGGTCATAATGTTGAAATTGGGGAGAATACAGCAATTTCTGCACTTTCAGGTGTTTCAGGCAGTACCAAAGTAGGAAAGGATGTAATTCTTGCCGGTCAGGTGGGTCTTGTTGATCACATTGAAATCGGGGACGGGATCATCATTGGAGCCCAGTCAGGAGTCTCACGAAACCTGACTGAAAAAGGGATATATCTGGGAAGTCCTGTCAAAAAAATCAATCAGTTCAAACGCATAGAAGTCCATCTGCGCAATCTTGAAAGTTTGAACGAAACAGTCAGACTACTTAAAGCGGAACTCGAAGAGTTAAAAAAGAAACAGGACGAAAAGGTCTAAACCTTAAATAACGGTTTAATATCCGGAAGGATATCCCTGTCGTCGTACTGAACATTCTCGAGGAAAAGCCCGCTAGGTGGTGCCGTGAATTTCGCAGGATAATCATTAGTCTCACCCAACAATATTTTCACATCTTCCGGTTTTATATTTCCTCTGCCAACTTCCACCAGCACACCAACAATTCTTCTTACCATTTTCCATAAAAAATGGGAAGCTGTTATTCTGAAAAGAATCATCGAGCCTGTATCCACAAGTTCCGTGGAATAAACCATTACCTTGCTCGATTTTGCATCGCCACCGGCTTTCATATCTCCAAATGAAGCAAAATCATGGAGCCCTTTCAACTCTTTGGCTGCAGCTCTCATCGCTTTTGAATCGAGTTGATCTTTAACCCACCAGACATAATTTTTCCCGAATGCCGTCCTCCGCGTAGAGATGTGATAGATATAAGTTCGTCGTTTGGCATTATGCCTCGCATGAAAGCGCTCATTTGCCAGTTCTATCTTCAGAATATTAATGTCATGAGGAGATAAATCGTTGATCTTCAGTTTGAGAACATCAGGGGGAATGGCGACGGGAGTAACAAGCGAAGCAATTTGAGCCGCGGCATGTACTCCGGCATCGGTTCTACCGGCTCCCTGAAGATCGATGTTATCTGTTCCAAAAACCTGTTTAAGTATCTGAAGAAGAGTACCTTGTACAGTCTTTGCGTTTTTTTGAGCCTGCCAGCCACTGTAACGGGTTCCTTCGTACTCCAGAGTAATTTTGTATGTCGGCATATCTCAGTTCCCTGTAACCCTTGTATCACGCGCATAAGCATCCTGAGTTTCATAAACTGTAGCCGTGATTGAACGAATGTTTTTGGGAAGAGTGCTTGAGGCGATCCGGTCGAGAAGATATTTTGTAATATTTTCAACTGATGAATGGAAGTCGACATCAACCCTCTTTGTCGGGAAAGAACTGAGAAGGCTCTTCAGGTCAGGATCAAGTGATGAGACCATGAATGAGTGGTCAAGCTCTTCAATTATCGGGTTGACTATTTTCTTCAGGTCATAGAAATCGATAACCAGCCCGTTTTCATCGAGATCGCCATCCACTTCGAGGAACATCCTGTAGGAATGACCGTGCAGATTTATGCACTTGCCCTGATGGAAGGGGAGGCGGTGGCCCATTTCCCAGTGAAAACTTTTTGATACTTTCATTATTCTAAACTCCTTTTTTCTTTGGATCCCAGATGAACTTGTGCATTTGCAGTTGAAATCTCACTTTCAAAGAGTCTTCAATTATCCAGTTGACAAGCTCCACCGGTTTTAAACTTTCAAATACTACAGAGAACAATATCTCGCATTTATTCTGCAGGTCGTATTCCTTAATAATCTCTTTTGACCAGTCATAATCTTCCCGGCTTCCGATTACAAACTTTAATTCATCAATTAGTTTGATAAATTGAAGATTTTCATAACGGTTTTTCTTCATCATTTTACTTGAAGGACACTTTAAATCCATTATTACATGAACTCTCGGGTCGATATTCTCGATCGGGAGGCTTCCACCGGTTTCAATGAGGACTTTATAACCCAAATCACATAGATTTGCCATGAGGGGCAGCACTTCCTTCTGAATCAAGGGCTCTCCACCGGTTATTTCAACCATATCGCAATTATACTTCTTCACCTCAGCAAGGATATCCTCAAGGCTCATATCCTTTCCCTCATAAAAAGCATATTCAGTATCGCAGTAGGTACACCTCAGGTTGCACCAGGTGAGTCTGACAAAAACACAGGGAAGTCCGGCGTGTGTGCTCTCGCCCTGGACTGAAAAATATATTTCATTTATTTTAAGCATGGTATCCTGTTTAATCAGTAATTTTCACGGGTTATTTAGTCGTACCGAACATTTTAATTAAGAAATTTGGGATTCTTTTTGCCCAGGCGCTTTCATTATGCTCAGCTTCGGGATCAAAAACAGTGATAAAATCATCTCCGGATTTGTAGCCAAGTTCTTCAAGCGTTGCGATCATTTCATCAATTCCCGGTTGAAGTTTGGCTTCAAGTCCTTTTCCGCCGTTGTCGATATATAATTTGAAATTTCTTTTGGGGCTCGATGTGTTTTTTACAATTGAGACATAATCGTAAATATCTATTTTGAGAGCGGGTGAGAAACTTCCTGCTTTTGAAAAAACATCGTTATGCTCCCAGAGCAGCATGAATGAGATAAGTCCACCCATCGACGAACCTGCCGTGTATGTAAACTCCCTTCCGGGTTTTGTTCTGTACACGGAATCGATGAGAGGTTTTACTTTTTTAACGACAAAATTCATGTATTCTTCGCCGAGTTTTGAATGAGAGTACTCAGGCCGTCTGTTTTTGCTGTTGTAAATACCGACGATAATCATTTTTTCGACTTTTCCCTGTTTTACAAGTGAGTCGATAGCCTCGTCTATTTGCCAGTCGACTCCAAATCCAACTGTAGAGGGATCGAAGATATTTTGTCCGTCGTGCATGTAGAGAACAGGGTAGCGGTCCGAAGACTTTTCATAACCTTCCGGCAGAAGAATGATTATATCCCTCGGAAGGATGTTTCCTTCACCGAGTTCTTTTATGTACTCCACCTTTCCGGTAATTTGTCCTTTAAAAGGAACGGTACCGGCTGATTTGCTCCAGCAACAAATTTTAAATTCAAGGACTGTATCGCTAACTGCGTTTGCAATTGTGTTTCCCGGGATGGTTCCATCCGGATTTGCAGCTTCCTGACTCCAGCTCCCTTTGGTAAATTTGAACTCAAGTTGATCGGGTGACGGAATGGTGAACGAATAAACCCAGTTCCCGTTTGGTTCTTTAAAGAATTTAGTTGCACCCGGATTCCAGTTTCCGATTTCCTGCCGGTTTCCGGCGATATATACTGATTCGCTGTTCTCAACTCCTTCAGCCTTAACGATCATTTTTATTTTAATTTGAGCGAAATTGAGAGAGAAGAGAATAATTGTAAACAGTAGAGTAAATTTTAAGCGGTTCATTTTTTGTGCCATGTTATGGATTGAGTCTTTTCAGATGCGAAAATGATGTTTGTCGCACTTCTTTTCACTACGAGTGAATCATTTATTTTGGAAATTGAATAATGATCAGTCATGTTTACAATCGTCTCATCTCCGAAATCCAGATTCCTTTCAACAAACATTTTTACAGTTGCCTGAGAGGAAAAATAGAATTCCTGCGTTGAAGAGAATAAAATAACGATGCTGTCCTGGGCTTTTATTCTGTCACCGGGAACAATAAGATCGAGTGAATCCCTTTTACCCGACTGGTACAATTTGACATCTGACGAATCAATAACTACTCCAAAGTCCAGATCAGGAAATACAAGTCGTGGTGATTCGCAGGAAACAAAACAAAAGAAGAGTAACAGGGCGAAGAAGCCAATTGCGAAATTTTTCATTTTCAGACCCTAAATATACGGAGATAAAAAGAAGCATTAAAATTAATGATTTACGACAGGTATCAGGCAGTGAAATAACAGGAGGAATTTATGTGATGGGGAAGATCAGACCGGAAACAATTCCGGCACTGATAAGAAAAATATCATTCAGAAACATTGAATGAGCGAAAAAAGTTTGAAAGAATTTTGATCCGGCAGCCGGAAGTTTTTGAAATAATCGATAAAATTGGTATATTTGCAGACTAAATTCTGCCGTTGTAGCTCAGTTGGTTAGAGCGTCTGACTGTGGCTCAGAAGGCCATAGGTTCGAATCCTATCAACGGTACAAAAAAAGGCTGCCATCGAGGCAGCCTTTTTTGTTTTAAATAATTGATCTATTTCATCAGAATCATTTTTTTCGTGGAGGTGAATTTGCTTCCATCCACTCCGCTTGCTTCCAAAGTGTAGAAATAAACACCACTGTTCAAACCTGATGCATTTACAGAAATATTGTAGTTTCCTGCTGCATAGTTGTCAGAAAGAATGTTCATTACTTCCTGACCGAGCGGGTTGTATAATTTCAGATTTACTTTTGAATCCACCTTCAATGCAAATTTAATTGAGGTTGAAGGGTTAAACGGATTCGGGAAATTCTGGCTCAGACTGTAATCGTTGGGTGTGGAAAGATCGACTTCCACCACTTTTGAAAAAGAACTTGTACCGTCCAAATCGATCTGATTCAGTCTGTAGTAAACCTTTCCGGCAGTGTTGTCATTATCAATAAATGAGTAACTGTGAGTCTTTGTCGTTGTGCCGTTTCCGTTTACGAATCCGATTTTTTCCCAGTTCCCGGTAGTCTTTTTCTCAACTGAAAATCCGCGGTTGTTGGTTTCTGTAGCAGTTGACCAGTTTAGAACGACTTTATTTGCGTAAACATCTGCAGAAAAAGATGTCAATTCAACGGGAACCAGGTGAAATGCGTTCCAGAAAACTCTGTTTGATCCCACCGAATTACCTAAAAATGCAACCCCGGTACTGTTGTAAAAAGGAAGCTCTACAATAATTGGTTTACAGTTATCACTTGAGTAAACCGCAGGAACCTGATTTATCTGTGTAAAAGACGGAAATGTAGAACCGGACTGGAGAGCAGTTCCAAATTGGATTTTATCAGTTACAGAAGTGGCAGGTCCGACCTGAGCACTGTCAGCATGATATATAAAACTGAATCCGTTTCCGGCAGGCAATTTTGCTTTAAGATCAAATCCGTACTGATTTACTGTTTCATTTGGATTCACCCTGAATTCAGCACCATATGTCAAGCCTCCGTCAGTACTCTGTCTCGCCCAAAGTTGTGAACTTCCATCCACCTTCGTATAAACGAACCAGGCAATGCCGTTGCCGGCGACCGTTTTATATTCGTATTTCGGAAAAGTACCAGTTGCTACATCCTGGAAAGTTGCAGAAGCAACAATGCCTGGTGATGTTTCACGATATCTGACCCCTCTTATGACTGAGGTGGCTGTATCAGCGAGTACGGGTCCTATATAATTGAGAAACAATGTATCACCACTTACCGATTTAGAGAGGACGGGGAGAGCAGCTGCTGAAGATATACTTCCTCTGTTACCCCAGTTGTAACCGTAGTCAAGAGATGCATAACGCACGAGATTATTGGTGGCAAGTGAATCCAAAACAACATAGATTGAATTGGTTGAAGTCACTTCCACATCAAAAGATCTGTAGGCACCCGGAACCATAACGGGATTGATTGTCGATGAATTTATATTCCAACTGTAAACGCTGTAGCCAATCTGAAAGAAGCAGTAAACTGAATCTTGAGAACTTTTAACAAGTTTGATTTTCTCATATTTTGTACGGTTGGTCACACCGGTGATGGTAGCCCAACTTATCCCACCGCTCGTGGATTTTGCAATTATGAGTCCTAAATTGGCTGTTGAGTTTGTATCATTAATGGCAATATAAATATCACCATTTGAAGTTTGAACACCAGACATATTTGAAAGCGGTGTACCAAAAATTATTGTATAATCATGTTCCCACTCTCCGTTATTGTCGGGTGTAAGAACAGGTTTCTCGACGCGCAAATCCTGAGAAAAGGCGAGGAGTGAGAGACACATGAAAAAGAAAAGGGAGTAAAATTTACGCATGCTAACCTCTTATGAGATTGATTAATGAAATATTTCTATTAAAGTGTGGAAAATACGATTTAGAATTGGAAAAAACAAGATTCAGTCAAAAATGATACTGATTTAGGATAAAAAATCAATAAATTTTTATCGAAAACTTGTTTTTCCTGGAGGCAGCCAATAAAAGACACTACAAATAACCGGTGAGTTTACAAATATCACACGAATTTGAGCAAAAGATAAAAGTGGGAGAATGCCCCCAACAGGATGAAGATGTGAAATATTTCGTGAAATCCCAATATTCCGGGGAATGGATCAGGTCTCTTGAATGCGTAGATGACAGCACCGGTCGTATAAAAAACCGCTTCCAGAATCAGCCAGAACATTCCTCCTTCCGGCATTGCATTGTAAAGAGGATAGATAACCAGAATCACGAGCCACCCCATTGCGAGGTAGATTGCTGTATACAGTTTTCTGGGCGCATGCAACCAAAAAACCTTAATGAAAAAACCTGCGAGAGCTATCGTCCAGACCACTCCCAGCGTTACATACCCGAGGGTACCTCCAAGAGTGATTAAACATACAGGTGTATAAGAACCTGCTATTGATACAAAAATCATTATATGGTCGATTTTTCTCAGAACCACAAGTTTTTTGTCAGATGCAGGAATCGAGTGATAGAGTGTACTGGCAAGGAAAAGGAAGAACTGGGATGCACAGAAAATTGAAAATGCAACAATATGCGTACCTGTAACGCCGGGTTGCTCGCGATTCAAAAGCAGAAAAAGTGCAATTGGGGCAAGAACTACACCCAGGAAATGAGTAAGTCCATTTACCGGTTCTCGCAATTTGCTATAGAGATTCAAAATCTGTCTCGTAATATTTATGAATGACACTTCAAAAATACAAAATGGATCAACATGATAACTTTTTCGTAAATTTAAATTTATAATTTTTAGAAAACCCGGATAGAAAATGAATGGAATGATTCCCCGAAAAATTAAAGGTTTCAGAGATATTGAGCCAAAATTAAATGAATTACGAAAGAATGTGGTAGAAAAAGCCGGAAGGGTTTACGAGCTTTACGGATTCAGGCATTGGGATACTCCGATTCTTGAATATGCTGAGAATCTTGGGAAATATCTCCCCGACAAAGAAACAGTTGCGGAGGGTGTATATTCATTCAGGAACCCTGAGACAGAGCCTGTTTACAAAGATGACGGGAGTGAATTGAGGGATGAGTCCGATTTTGTAATAATGGATAACCACCACATCGCAATGAGGTATGATCTTACTGCCCCTTTGGCAAGAATGTATGCAGAGGAGTTGTTTCTTCAATCGATTAAAGGGCAGTTGACGACCAAAAACGCCCCTTTATTCAAAAGATATCAATACGGACCTGTTTACAGATTTGAAGCGAAACTTGATCCTGGAAGATTCAGGGAGTTCTGGCAACTCGATTTTGATACTGTCGGTACAGCAGATGTGGCAACCGATGCAGAGTCATGTATGATACTTTCAGATGCACTGGAGGCGATAGGTCTAACAAGAGATTCTTATTTGGTGAAGGTTAACGACAGAAAAATACTTTCCGGATTTTTGGAATCCCTGGGAATTCAAGGTGAAGCAATTGAGGCAAATGTATTAAGAATCATCGATAAGATAGATAAAGTCGGAGTTCAGGGAATTACAGCCGAACTCGGAGAGGGGAGAAAAGATTCCTCGGGTGCATTCATTCCGGGCTTGGGAATTGACAAATCGGTTGTGAAAGGAATTGCCGGTTATTTCGAAAGATTCACCGAGGACCGTGGAAGAGCGGAAATTCTTGCGGAACTTGAAGGACTGGGTGGAGCAAATGAAAAATTTGCAGAAGGTCTGGCAGAGTTAAAAAAGATTGAGATGCTTCTCTCATCCGCCGGATTTGACGAGAACAGAGTTTTATTTTCTCCTTCAATTGTGAGAGGATTGGGATATTACACAGGACCTGTGTATGAAGTAGAGTCCCTGCTTACATTTGAAGACTCAAAAGGTAATACAAGAAAAGTGGGTTCGATATGTGGTGGCGGCAGATACGACGGGCTGGTTGAAAGACTGCTCGGTATCAAGGTGCCGGCTGCGGGTGCATCCATAGGAGTTGACAGGCTCTGTGAATTGCTGGTGTTGTCGGGTTATTCTGATATTAAATCGAAATCATCTGTTCTTGTCACCGTGTTTGATGATGAACTCATGGGTGAATATCAAAAAATCGCTGCTGAACTCAGAAATGCAGGAATCAGCACAGAAGTTTACTATGGTGCACAGCGGGGATTGAAAAAACAACTCGGTTATGCTGATAAAATGGATTCACCTGTATGTCTGCTTCTTGGAAGTGACGAATTTGCCAAAGGTGTAGTAACTGTCAGGGATCTTGCTCTCGGGAAAGAGATGTCTGACTCAATCACGAACAAGGAAGAGTGGAAACAAAAAGTCCAAAAAGAAGTGTTGCGTGAAGATCTTGTTGCGACAGTAAAACAAATGTTAAACAGGTAGAAGGGATTACGGGAGAGAAGAGAATGACTAAGAATAATATCCTTTATTTGGACGGGCACTCATTAACAATCGAAGAAGTTTATGATGCCTCCGTGAAACCGTTAAAGGTTTTGTTGACAGAGGAAGCCCGGCTTGCCATCATAAAATGTCGTGAAAGGCTTTTAAGGCAGATCACTGAAAATCCACTTCAGAAAATTTATGGTGTAAATGTGGGTGTTGGAAATTTGAAGGACACCTATATTTCTCCTCAGGATGCAGAAGAGTTTCAGATTAAATATATTAAATCGCACAGTTGTGGCACTGGTGATCCGCTGAAACCGGAAATAGTCAGAGCAATGATGATAATCAGACTCAACTCGTTTGCGCATGGTGTCTCAGCTATGTCGATTGAAACTGTCGGAATGCTTGAGTCGATGTTAAACGCCGGAGTTATACCATTGGTATTTACAGAAGGATCGGTCGGAGCAAGTGGTGATCTGGTTCCCTTGGCTATGATTGCGGGTGTAATGATTGGACTTCCTGAAGCAAAAGCATGGTACAAAGGGGAACTTTTGACAGCTCCTGATGCACTGAAAAGCGCCGGTCTTCATCCGGTTAAATTGGGATTCAAAGAGGCGATGGGTTTGACAAACGGAACTAATTTTATGTCAGCAAACTCAGTATTTGCATCGATTGAAGCTCGTAACCTGTTAAAAACAAGTAACTTGGCAGCCGCTCTTTCACTCGAAGCGATAAGAGGTGAAAAAGATGCCTTCAGCGGTTTCCTTGCTTCCAAAAGAGAGCATAAAGGACTTGTGGGAGTTTCCGCGGAGATAAGGGGACTATTGAAGGGATCAAAACGAACAACAGTGGAAGCACAAAAAATTCAGTTCAAGGGGCAGGATTTAGCCTCAGCCACAGAGAGAGTGCAGGACAGATATTGTTTCAGATCAGTTCCTCCGGTGCACGGAGCTGCTATGGAAGCCTTACAGAGGTTTGATGAAGTCCTCACAATAGAGATAAATTCGGTCACGGACAATCCTTTGTTTGAACTTGATGGCGATTCACTGGTTTTTCACTCCGGTTCCAACTTTCATGGTCAACCACTGGCAAATGTAATTGATTACCTGAAGCTTTCTTTTACTTCACTTTCACTGATATCAGACAAGCGGTCGTTTTCGATGCTCAGCAAAAACCTGAGTTTTGGTCTCCCTTCCAATCTCGCAATTTCGCCTGAAAAAGGTGATTCGGGTCTCATGCTCGCACAATATTCGGGAGCTTCAAGAGCGGGGGAGAACAGAGTGCTTTCAAATCCCGCTTCTGTTATGTCCATCTCGACCTCTGCCGGTCAGGAGGATTTTGTTTCGATGGGAAGTGTTGGTGTCGTTCATTTGCTGAAGGTTTTGGAAAATCTGAAAACCGTTCTGGCGGTTGAGATTTTATGTGCCTTGAGAGGTTTGCAGATGACGAACAACAAAGAGGGATATCTTACGGGCGATTTGTGCAGACTGGGTGAAGGTACGGCAAAATTATTCGAGCAACTAAATGAGATTCTTCCACTTCCGGATGGCGATACCTATCTTGGTACCGAAATTGAGTCTCTCAGACAATTTATCTCGAATCGTGCATTTACCAATAACGACTAAATTGAAGTTGCCCGGACTCTGATGCCAACCACTTCAGAAATAAAGCAGTTCTTTGAGAATTATTCGGTTCCCCGGACACCGGTCGTAAAAAGCGAGCTCTTTCCAACCGGCAATATTTTTATTGAGAGATTCGATAAAACGCATCCTGTCCTTCAGGGTAACAAATGGTTCAAACTTAAAAGGAACATAATTGAGTGCCTTGATCAGGGGAAGGATTCACTTCTGACTTTTGGTGGTGCCTACTCAAACCACATTCACGCTACTGCAGGAGCAGGCAAAATCTTTGGTCTGAAGACAATTGGAGTTATCAGAGGGGAAAGGACTGATCCTCTAAACCACACTCTACGCGAAGCTGAATCATTCGGAATGAAACTTCACTTCGTCAGTCGAAGTGAGTACAGGGAAAGGTATTCTGAAAATTACATCGATAGACTTCGCACTCTCTTTGGAGGCTTTTATTTTGTACCTGAGGGGGGAAGCAACAGATTGGGGTATCTTGGTGCTTCAGAAATGCTGCCTTCCGATGCCACAGAATTTGATTACATCGTGATGGCGACAGGTTCGGGAGGAACCCTCGGTGGAAACCTTTTGGCAGCATGGGAAGGCAAAAACCATCACACAAAATTCTTCTCGATTCCTGTATTAAGAGATCACCACTATGTCATTGATAATCTTAAGAAAACCATAGCTGAGGAGGGTGTTGGGCATTTCGATAATCTAAGCGTCATCGACGGTTTTCATTTTGGGGGTTATGCGAAAACAACCGGACAACTTCTGCAGTTTATCGTCGATTTTCAGGATGAACAGAAGATTGAACTCGATCCAGTTTATACCGGAAAAGTCCTCTTTGCAGTATCGGATCTTTCGAAAAACGGGTTTTTCAAGGAGAATGACAGAGTTTTAGTTTACCACACCGGAGGACTGCAGGGGAAAACAGGATTTATCGAGAGGTTTCCGAAGTATGAATTGTTGCGCGGGGATTTCGAAAATTAATCAGGAAAGCAAGGTTATGATAACCTTACCCTCCTGATTCACAACTGATTATTAATAACCGCGAATTTTATCTTTATCGATTGCTCTGATCCCTTCGGTCATCCATTTAGGTGCTGGTGCACCTTTCAGGTAGTGATCGAAGAATTGAAGCATTCTGATACTTAAATCCACTCTGTTTCCCCAGTTAGACTCCTTAAGATTATGTACATCTCCGGTGTAGTTGAGCATCCAGACCGGTTTTTCGAGCCTTCTCAAGCCGGCATAGAGTTCAATACCCTGATACCATGGCACAGCATCATCTTTATCGTTTGCCATTATCAGGAGGGGAGTCTGCACTCTGTCAAGAAAGAAGAGCGGACTGTTTGCAATATAGAGTTCAGGTTTTTCCCAGAGTGAAGCACCAATTCTGCTCTGACCTTTCTCGTACTGAAACTGACGGACAAGACCGGAACCCCACCTGATTCCACCGTAAGCACTTGTCATATTTGAGACAGGTGCGCCTGCCATTGCAGCTTTGTAAAGATTCGTTTGTGTAATCAAAAATGCTGTTTGATATCCACCCCAGCTTTGTCCTTGAAGAGCGATGTTTTCACGATCGATAAAAGGAAACTGCTCAAGCATTGATAGTGTGCCGCCAACTATACAATTATATGCTCCTTTACCGGGATATCCTTCCTCATAAACGATATCAGGGATAAAGACTACATACTGGTTGCTTGCATAAAAAGCAGGATTTATGATCGATCTGCTGGGGGAGGGCGTCCAGTATCTGTTAAGATTATCAGAGCTCTTTTCGTAGAAATAAACCATCATCGGATATTTTTTTGATTTATCCAGATTTTCGGGGAGATAGAGGAGTCCTTCGAGAGGTTTTCCATCGATTGAATAGTATTTTACAAGTTGTACATCAGACCAGAGCCATTCCTGGTGTTGTGGATTTATATCGCTAATTCTCTTGAGGTCAGGAGAAAGTCCTTTGGAATGGTAGAGATTAGGCGACTCCTTAGAAGATTCTCTGTTTATGAGAAAATCATCGCTGTTTTTGGCTTTGGCAATCGTTCCATATCCATTTGGAGTAATAAAAAGAATCTGTGCAGTTTTATCTGATTTCAGTTGATATTTTGCATATCCACTCTCTTTGGAAGTTTTGTTAAAAACAGTGAAGTAGAGTGTGCCGTTTTCACTGAAATAGGGGAGTTCCCTGTCAAGGTCGAGGGTACGGAAAACGGTGTTTGATTCTTTTCCTGAAGTCAGTCTGACAGGCTTATCGTTCCCGCGGGGATCGACCATCCAGACATCATAGCGGGAATGAATCAAAAGATTTTTATCATCTTCGGTCCAGCCACCGGTTCCGTATGCTGAAGGCTGATCAGGGACATCGTTCTCCACATCAAAAAGAGCATCGGTGATGCCACTTGAAATTTTTGCGGTTGATCCACTCTCATTGTCGTAAGAATAGTAGGAAGAATCAGACTCTTCATACCAAACGATAAATTTGCCGTTTGGTGAAATGGTGTTAAGCTGACTTTGTTTTTTCTTTATCAGCTTTCGTTCTCCGGAAGTAATATCCACTGAATAGAGATCGGAATAGCCGTCGTCCCACGAAATCAATTTTTTATACGGAACGCCCGATGTACCTAAAGCGAACCTGTTATCAAAATATCTTGAGAAAGAGACGCTTTCCATGAGAGAGTCAGTCAGTTGTACAGCTTTTCCCTTATTAATGTGCCAGACAAAAAGGAAAGTTTTTTTCTTTTCACGGTTGAGTTCAAAGTTTTGTTGAGTGTAGATGAGCGGATCATTCCAGCCCCAAACCTCGACATTTGGTTTTTCCTCATCAAGCAGTGTTTCATCAGGCTCAACCTGGAGTGCCTTTGCTATCCCGAAAAAGAGTCTTTCACCGGAATCGGAAAAATTGAGATCATAATTTGCAGATACTCTGTATCCTGCAGGAAGTGCTGCGTTTACTGAGTCGATCAGGACGGAAAATGTCTTATCGTTGTCATTCAAAAGATAAAGATTATAATTCTTCACCGATGCCGTATCGGGAGAAAACAGCAAGGCGAGTCTTTTCCCGTCGTCAGACAGGACGGAAGATTTGACGGATCCGTTTAGTATAATTGTGTCACCCTTCAGGGTTTGAGTATTGAACCTCACAACATATACTGTGTCCACCGAGTCATTTACCATAGAGATAAAAGCAAAACGGGATCCGGATTTGTCCGCACTATAATCATCCACATTAGAAAATCTGAATTCGAGATTTTTAAGAGGATTAAAAAGGAGGAGATCGGTGCCGTCTTTTTTACCTTTGGAAGGTTTAGGTTCTTTCTCCTTGGCGATTTTTGAAGTATCCTTTAACAATGAAGTGTCTTTAACACTCGACGAATCTTTTGCCTTTTTCTCTTCCTTTGGCTTTTTTAGCTTGTCAAAGTGAACTGCAAGCCATCCTTCTGATTCTTCGGGGAGTTTGAATGATTTTATATCGGCAAATTTGACGAGAGTGTCCTTGGATGTTATGTAAATGCCCAGGGAATCTTTCGGCAGGTCATCCTTCTTCACCTTTTTAAGATTTGCTGATTTTAGAGTGTCATATCCGGGTTTTATCGAGAAGACGACCAGCTCACTTGCAGGAGTAATTTTTGCTCCCTTTCCCTTTGGGACAAAAACAGTTCTGTCATCTTTTTTCCTGTAGATGGAGAGATTGCCATCTTTTCGGAGTGGATTTACTTCGAAAACAACCAGATTTCCATCTTTGGATATTTGTGGTTGCTCAATTCGCTTCCATATTTCATAAACGGAATGATCGAGCTGTTTTTTGGACTGTGCCTGCAAAACAGGAAGACCGGCTCCAATAAGGAGTAAAAAGAAAATTGCTGAGTATTTTGACATATGATACCGGTGAGATTATGAGTTATTTTTGAAAAAAAACAACACAATTTAAGGTATTTTACCAAGTTATTAGCGAGGGAAGAGAAAATTAATTTTAATTATATAAGATCTGCGGAAGTGGCAGCGATTGTATTTATGAGATCACCGGGGTTTATAATAATCTGTGTGCCTCTTACACCGGCACTTATTGAGATGTTTTCAAAAAGTTGTGAGGTCTCGTCGATGAAGACGGGGAAATTTTTTTTCATGCCGACAGGAGAGCAGCCTCCTCTGATGTAACCGGTGAGTTCAAACAGTTCTTTCACCTTCACCATTTCAATTCTTTTGGATCTCGAGGCTTTCGCTGCTTTTTTAAGGTCCAGTTCGCATGAACCGGGAATAACAAACACGAGGAGTGAGTTTGCCTCATTTCGAGCTACAAGGGTCTTGAAAACGGAATCGGGATCCAAGCCTGTTTTTTTTGCTACTGAGAGTGCGTCAAGTTCATCCTCCGAAACTTCATAATTGATCAGGCTGAAGGGGACTGCCCTCGATTCGAGAATTCTCACGGCATTCGTTTTTGACATCGGAAATTCCTGGATTTTTACAATTCAAAAATAGGAATCAGAATTAAATTCAGAATGTCTGTCGAATGTACCCTGACAAAGTGGAAGCCAAAACCTCATGACCGTATTTGTTCATGTCACTTGAAGAGATATTAAAAAGACGCTTTTCAGGGATATCGTAGAAGCGCAACATTAAAGTGGGATCAACAATTTTTACTTTTTGCAATGAAAATGAGTATTCTTTTATTTTTTTTATAATTGGATAGGTTCCGGAATAATTTGCAAAATCATTCGAGACAAAGTTTCCTGCCTTCAACATGTTGTCAACATAATATTTGTCAATCCAAGAACAATGTGGCGTAATGAGAAACAGGACAGTGGCACCCTTCTTTAACCAGCAGAAAAGTGTATTAAGGCGGGTCAGTGCTTCCTCAAAGTCGATGTTTCTTCCCGATTTTAACAGAGTGGAGTTTTCCACCAGACCGTTTTGCTTTTCGAATGATTTTCCCGTGAGGGGCTTGAATGAGATGTTTTGGTTCTGAATCAGGTTCTGCGGTTCGAGCGCCGCAAAGGCATTCCCGCCCATTTCAGTAGCTGTTCTTGACAGTGTGTAAAATATGTAGTTCAAAATTCTAACTTTGTCGGTCAGTAGGTTTGTAACACTTCCGACCAGGTTTGCTTCGGACAAGTCCTGACCTTTTCTGAGATCATACAAGTCATTTGCCGGATTCATCTGATAAACCAGAATGTCAGGGTCATATTCTTTTATCAATTTTTCACCGATAAAAGATGCTTCAATCGCTCCTGTATTCGGTACAGATCCGTTTATAATTCTGTAGTCCGGATGATTTTTTCTGAGCATCGCTACATAACTTTGTGGGTTCGCACTGATTTCATCACCGAGAACGAGAATGGTCTTTCTTTTACCGCCCGGTGCAATCTCTGATTCCGGATTCAGTTTGTCAAAAGTACCAGAATGAGGATTTATCCATTGGTTTATGTAGGATATCTCGGCTGTTGCCAGAAGCGTAACCAGCAACAAAAATATTTTGAATGGTTTTGAAAAGAGTTTCTTCATAGTACGATTAAAGTTTATTAAAAATTCGAAAGCAATATACTTCCTGACCGGAGTGGTATTTTTGTTGAACATCACTTTCAGGCACGGTGAAGGAGTAACCCGTGGTTTATGTGAGTTCACTCACAGCATTCTCTGTTACGCCTGATTTCAAGGAATGGTTCGGTCATAATTTTAATGTTTGAAATCCAATTATATTTTCATATTTTGAGGTCTATATATCCACTTTTTCAAAATCCCAATAAACTTTTAGTCCCCAAAGGAGATTTAAATGAAATCTTTTTCATTGAAACTTGTTTTACTCGCTCTTTTAACCGTTTTCTTTACAGGGTGTTTGACGGTAGATACAAAAGAATATTACTATAAAATTTCAAAAGATGGCTCGGGAGAGGGCTGGATCAAGTTCAACAACATAAAATCCGCAAAAGATGGTGAAACAGATGTCTCGCTAAAGGATTTCGCTGAATTGATAGATGAATATGTGAAAGGGACAAAATTTGAAGACGAAAATCCGTCTCTTCAGGTTATATCCAAGGAATTGATCGAAGAAAACGGCAAGTTGAACGGTCTGGTGAAATTCAAGTTTAACGATATTACAGAAATCTCTTTCCTTGCCGAAAAAGATTGTAATTGCGCTCCAGTATATTATTCAATGGGTGGATTTTTATCAGAGACATATCTTTCATCCAATGGAAAATATCTTGGAGAAAATGGTGGACCACAGATAATAAAATGGCCCTCAGGAAGCAAAGAGTTCCAGTTTTCCACTACAGTTAGCAGCGACACCACATCAATTGAACTGTTGAATCAGTACAAGGGATGGAAAGCCGGTCAGAAATAAAATTTTTAAATAATTGGAGAAGATAAAAGTGATAAGAAACATTCTTTTTTCACTAATGTTGTTGGTATTAACCTCGACTCTTGTCCTTGGTCAGGCTTATAATGGACCTGCCGCAGGTTCCAAGACCGGAGGAGTCGTAGTCAATACAAACAATTTTGGCTTAACACCTTCGAACAGTTTCCCCAAGCCGGAAACCATAAGAAACAAGGTTGATTACAATGCAAGCCCTGTATTCATAAAAGAATACGACGACATGTATGAAGCAATAAAATACTATGTTGAAGACTCGAATGCAGGAAAAGATGCAATCGACACGACAAAAGCACTGATGTTAAAGAGTTTTCAGGGATTGACCCAGACAAACTCGATTCCACCCGATCCACATGTTGCCGTTGGAGCAGGATACATTGTTGCAACTGTCAACAGTGATTTTGGAATTTTCGACAAGAACGGCAACCTTCTTAAGAGAATTAATGCTGATGCCTGGTATGCGACAACCCTCTCTTCACCCGGTGCGTTCGATCCAAAAGTGATTTATGACCATTTTGACAAAAAATGGGTAATGGTTTGGCTCGATCAGAATGACAATCCTGCAAGAGGCTATCATCTCATCTCGGTTTCGGATGATTCCATTCCGACCGGTACATGGTACAACTATGCCATTCGTTCGGATGTGAACGGTGATGTTCCATCAAACAACTGGATGGATTATCAGGGTGTGGGCTTCGATGATGATGCAGTGTATGTTTCGGGTAACCAGTTCTCATTTGCAAGTGCATTTAACTATGCAAAGATCAGGATTTACCCTAAATCAGCGCTTTATTCCAATGATGCCAATGCAACAATTACATGGAACGATATCTATGGTATCAAGTATCCCTCACCGGGTCCAACTCAGCAATTTATATTTCATATAAGACCTACTATTGCCTACACACACGACCCGACAAAATACTATTTTCTTCATGCCCCCAATGGCGGTAATGCGTTTGCGCTCTACTGGATAGAGAATCCTTTGACTAATCCGGTGCTCAGAGGTTCGATGGTCCCGACAATCAGCTACAGTTCACCACCTAATGCAAATCAGCTCGGGGGAGGTTCTCCGTTGCTTTCCACAAACGGTGCCCAGCTTCAGGATGAACCGATTTTCAGAGATGGTAAAATCTGGTCAATACACACCATAACAAATCCGAGTGCATCCAGCTATTCGGCTCTCCACTATGTTAAAATTAACACTGCCACAAGCACTGTAGCAGAGCAGTCGGTACTCGGAGCAAGTGGTTTATGGTATTACTTCGGAGCAATAGCTGTTGATAAATTTGATAATGCCGCCGCAACTTTCGCACGCTCGGGTGATACCGAGTATGCGGGTGCATTCTACTCGTCAAAATTCGCAAATGAAACCAATTTTACTTATAGTGCCCCGCTCCAGACAGGTAAAGCCAATTATGTGAAAACATTTGGCGGTACCAGAAATCGCTGGGGTGATTATATGGGTATCTGGGCTGATCCGGAAAATCTGACTGATTTTGTCCTGTTTACAGAATATGCATCAGCATCAAATACCTGGAGTACATGGACAGGTATCCTGCGAATCGCTCCCTTCGATGGTCCAAAAGGATTCGTTGATAAAGCTATCTTGAATTTTGGTGAGGTTGAGCAAAACAAAACCAGTCTCCCTGACAGGTTTAAGCTCACAAGTTTCGGCACACAAAGTATCGTAATAGATTCGATGTACTTTGGTTCAGGTAATTTTATTCTGAACACAAATCTCTCATATCCATTTACTCTCGATCCCAACAGAACGATTGAAGTGGAACTGAGTGCCAAACCTGTTAATTTAGGACCGATTGCAGATACTCTTTTTATCAGATCGAATGAGACCGGATTGAAAGGTGTTGCTGTTACTGCGAATGGTTATCAGATAGCAGCAGCCAACGAAAAGGCAATGTACTCGGTTTCCGGTGGAACAGACAATAACAGGCTTTTCTATCTAAGGACAGGAAATGCCGTTCCAACTGAAATCGGCGCTACAACAAAAAACCTTTTTATTAGCATCGCTGTCGACCCAAAGAGTAAAGTTATTTACGGTTTAAGGAACACCACTCCGCAGGAAATCGTCAGGTTGAACGCTACGGGTGGAGATGCCCATACTTTATTTAAAGCCGGTATTACAGATTTGGGAAGTATTGCATTCGATACATCCGGGAATTTGTATGCTTCGCAGAGATCGGGTAAAATCTATAAGGTGGGTTTATCGGATTCATCTTTCACAGAAAGATTCACCACGACTGCTCCTGTTTTAAGTATCGCTTTTCATCCTCAGACGAATGAGCTGTACGCATCCCTCTATCGTGCACTTGGTTCACCGAAGGATATGATTTTCAAGATTAATCAGTCAACCGGTGACACTACGAGACTGGGTTACACCGGCTTTGGTGGTGCAATATTTGATATCGAGTTCGATAAAGAAGGTGGTTTTTTTGGATTGAAGGGGACTAATAATCAGGCTACCGATCTGATTCAGATAAATCCATTAACCGGTACAGGCACCCTGGTTGGTTCGACCGGGATTGTCAATATGGCGTCCTTGTCGTTCAATTACAACGGCACACTGACCGATATTAAGACAACCACAACCATGCCCGGAGCATTTTCACTCGGACAGAACTATCCAAATCCATTTAATCCGACAACAAAGATTGAATATACACTCCCTAAAGCAGCTAATGTTAAGATTACTGTTTACAACCTGTTAGGTGAAGTGGTAAAAGTTCTTTATGAAGGATTTAACAACGCGGGTGGTTATTCACTCTACTGGAATGCAGACGATGTGGCTGGTGCGAAACTCTCAAGCGGTGTTTACTTCTATGAGTTAAAAGCCAACACAATTGATGGTAATTCGTTTGGTGAAATAAAGAAAATGGTACTTCTCAAGTAAGTATCTGTAAAAAATGAGATAGTGATTAAAGCCCGGATTTAATTATTCGGGCTTTTTATTTTCAATATGATCAACTTAACGACAAAAAATGTAACTCAAAAATATTATATTGAGGTTTGAAAAAGTGTTAAGTTTACGGTTGAAAAACCATAAATTATTCCTTTCAATTAACAGAATCTGAACTACCGGTCTAACAATGATATTAGAGACAACGCGCGGCGATGGAAGTGATATTCTCATTTATTCTGAGAATCGCTTTAATTTAGAAAACAATTTTCGAATGATCAGAAGAAATATCGGTATTAACAACCCGATTCGACTGCATTATAACGAAGTTTGTGGTTACATTAATGATATGCAACCGAAAACGGTTATTGCGTACAGGTTGTTGACAAATCTTGATGATTTCGATATTAATTATGTGAAGTACGGTCAACAGGTTATTGTGAACAATTCAAGAGAAGTTATCTATTTTGACCCTATCTACTGTATTAAAGAGATGGAAGATAATGGTTTTCTGAATGATGACCCTGATCTTCGGTTCAGAATCCAACAGGTCGGACTCCAGTCCCGGGGTGTGGTGGATGGATTATCAGATTTTGAGGAGTCATACAGTTTTGATCTTGAAGCGACCGAGGTTCAGTACCAAAATGACAGATCGTTTGCAGAATTGCTGTGTGCTTTTGATGAAATAGATTTTGACAGGGTGATAAATCTTGCCACCAATGAAACATTTGACTCACCGAAGGCAGAGCACCCCAAACCGGAGCAAACGAAACCGGATCAGCCAACGACAAGATCGAAATTCCAAGCACTTACTTCGATGGACCTAAGTTTTAACAAGAAAAATACTGTTGATAAAAATACAACCGATCGACCTCCTGCCTTCACAACGGGCGAAAAACAAACCGGGGAGAGGAACACTGTCGACAGAAAAGGGATGGTAACCCTTGCGTGGGGAAGGAAAACCACCGGTTTATTCGAAGAAGACGATAATTACGACCCATATCAGGCGAGTAAGAGAGTGCATCTGCAGGGAGAGAGACCGAACACGACAACCCAGGCGGATATTACTCCCGGATCGACAGATCAAAAGAGTGCAAGATTCCAGGTCGTTGGACAGGGCAGACCGAAAAGCAAGTTTCAAACCACACAGGTTTCAGGAAGATCCCAAGGAAATGTTGAGAGAGACGAAAATAAATCAATTTTCTCCTCATTTCTGGAAAAAAAGAGGGAGGAATTCACTTCGAAACCAAAAGATGAAACCGGCTCTCACGAAGAAATTACCGATTCCATAAAGGAATTTGCCACTGACAGGGAGAAACGGTTCGTGGTACTCAAGCTTCGAAAAGATAAATAACAATAAAAAAGGCTGTCATGATCAGACAGCCTTTTTAGTTTTAAATCAGATTAAAATTTGTCTTCGTCAAATTCATCTTCATCAAGGTTGTCCAAAGTAAACATGGAAGACAACATGTCTTTGAATTCGAATTTCCCGGTCAAGTTAAACCTGCTGATAAGGGAAAATTCGCACATTCCGTGAAGCAGGAACTCAGCAAAGATAAATTGTTCCTGTTTGCTGATACCGGCAACAAATTCCCTAACAAGTTCCATCAGTCCATCCACTTTAAGAATCGAATTCTCATATTCTTTTTGTGAAGAATCACTGATCAAATCGAGAGTATTTCCTTTTGAAAACCAGTCAAGTACTTTTGCATATGCTTTCTTTCCGTCTTCATTTTTCCCGTTTTTTTCGGGTGAAGGGAAGTATTGCTCGAAAACTGTTCTTATTGCCTTAGAAATCAGCAGATGGGCAACCGTGGAGGGACCTTCCTGTTCGCCTTCATAAACCAGTTCAACTTTACCTGTGATTGAAGGGATTGTGTTGAAGAGATCACCTATTCGAACGACAGCACTTTTTTCAGAGTTTACAAGTCGTCTCAGTTCGGCAGAACTGAACAGATTTTCATAACTTGAAATGGTGAGTCGTGCTGACACCCCGCTCTTTTCATCAACATATTCACTCTTTCGGGCTTCAAACGCCACCTGTTCAACCAGATCCTCCAGAAGCGGTGAGCAGACGATTTCTGATGCCTGCTGTTCGTGAAGCCTTGCTTCCTGTTTAGTGATGTTTTTTGATACAGCGATGCTTCTCGGGTAGTGAGTTATGATCTGACTGTCAATTCTGTCTTTCAGCGGGGTGACGATCGAACCTCTGTTTGTATAATCTTCAGGGTTTGCTGTAAAAATGAACTGAATATCGAGAGGAAGTTTCATTTTAAATCCTCTTATCTGAATGTCCTCTTCCTGAAGAATATTAAAGAGAGCCACCTGGATTCTTGCCTGAAGATCGGGAAGTTCGTTAATTACAAAGATTGACCTGTGCGAACGGGGAATCAAGCCGTAGTGAATTACTCTTTCATCAGAATAGGGGAGTTTCAGTGAAGCGGCTTTTATGGGATCGACATCCCCGATCAGATCTGCAACCGATACATCAGGTGTGGCGAGTTTCTCAGTATATCTTTGATCGCGGTGAATCCATTGAATTTCAGTATCATCTCCATGCGTGACTATTTGTGACTTCCCGTAGGTTGAAACAGGGTTGAACGGATCATCCATCAGTTCACTCCCTCTGATCACGGGGATATACTCATCGAGGAGCCTCACCAATGTTCTTGCTATTCTGGTTTTTGCCTGACCTCTTAGACCAAGCAACAAGATGTTGTGTCTGGAAAGAATCGCCCTTTTGAGATCAGGGATTACAGTCTCTTCATAACCGTGAATTTCACCAAAATATTCCTGCCCGTTCGAGAGAGAAGCAATGAGATTACTCCTCATTTCATCTTTGATGGTTTTTGATTTGTAACCGGAATTTTTCAGGTCACGAAAAGTTTTAATCTCTTCAATATTATAGTTCATAAAGTCCTTTACCGTAAATTTTTTCTTCTGTTTCTGATGAAGTCTTCAAAGACAAACTGCCCAAGACCATTCAAGTCGCTGTAAAAAGCCCTGCCCTGATTTACTTCAGTAAACTCTCGCACAAACCGCTGGAGATAAGGGTCAGAGGCGATCATAAAGGTGGTTATCGGTATGCCTCGTTTTTTAGCTATTGCAGCCTGATCCAAAGTTTTATTAACAATTTTTCTGTCAAGCCCAAAGCTGTTTTTATAATATTTGATACCAACTTTGAGGCAGGTCGGTTTTCCATCTGTGATCATAAATATTTGTTTGTTGGAAGTTTTTCTTCTTTTAAGAATCTCCATCGCGAGTTGAAGTCCGGCAACCGTGTTTGTGTGATATGGTCCCACCTGGAGCCAGGGGAGATCTTTAACTGAAACCGGTCTGGCATCATTTCCGAACACTATGATATCCAGAGTGTCTTTAGGATATTTGATGGTAATCAGTTCAGCAAGCGCCATTGCGACCTTCTTGGCGGGTGTAATACGATCTTCGCCATAGAGAATCATGGAATGAGATATGTCGATCATTAGCACTGTGGAGGTGGCTGCCTTGAAATCCTTTTCCTGAATTTCCAGATCATTCTCCGTTAGTCTGAAATCATCGAGTCCGTGATTTATTTGAGCATTTTTAATGGAATCGGTCATATCGACCTGGTCAAGAGTATCGCCAAACTGAAATTCCCGTCTGTCAGAGGTCAGTTCATCACCCGGTCCGTTGAAGGGAGTCCTGTGGTTACCCACATTTCCTCTTTTTAGTTTGCCGAAAATTTCTTCCAACGATTGTTTTCTTATAGTCTTTTCAGATTTCGCGGAGGGAGTAAGATTACCGGAGACAGGGTTTTCATTCAGAAATCCATTCGATTTCAAATCAGAAATAAAATCACCCATACCGTAGGAATCAGAAGTTAATCTGTATCGTCTGTCAAGTTGGTTCATCCAATTGAGAGCCTCGCTGACATCGCCTGAAGTCATGGTAAGAAGCTGGAGGAAAATCTTGAGAAGATTTTCGAAGCGTGCCTCATCAATAGACGGGGGAATGTATTTTGTAAATCTAAATCCGTTCATACAATTCTAACACCACAGGGAAAAGAATGGTTCATATTGAGTGTTGTAACACTTAAAAACCGGATTAAAAAAAAAGCTGCCCTTCGCGGGGCAGCTTCAAATTTTGAACGCGAAAAAGAAATTATTTTCGTTTGTCGAGAATTTTATCTATAAGTTTATACTCAACGGCTTCCTCGGAAGTCATGAAATAATCTCTGTCGCAGTCCTTTGTGATCTGTGCAATCGTTTTTCCTGTGTGGTCAGAGAGTATCTTGTAAAGAGTATCTCTTGTTTTCATCATCTCTTTAGCCTGGATCTCGATATCGGAAGCCTGACCTGAGATGCCACCAACCCAGGGTTGATGAATCATGATCTTCGAGTTGGGGAGTGCCGACCGTTTTCCGTCAGCACCACCTGCGAGCAAAACCGCACCCATACTTGCAGCAAGACCGACACAGATTGTAGATACATCCGGTTTGATGAACCGCATGGTATCATAAATTGCTAAACCGGCTGAAACACTTCCACCGGGTGAGTTTATGTATAAATAGATATCTTTGGAGGAATCTTCAGCCTCGAGGAAGATAAGTTGTGCGATTGTAAGAGAGGCTACATGATCATCGATTGCTGTACCGAGAAAAATAATTCTCTCTCTAAGCAATCTGGAATAGATATCCATACCTCTTTCGCCTCTGCCTGTCTGCTCGATGACATAGGGAACCAACTGGTTGAAAATTTCTATTTTATTACTCATAATTAACTTTCACTAAATTTTGTAAACATATCCAAATTAAAAACAAACAATTATCTTTTTTGGTTTCAATTAATGATGATGTTCATGGTCATGATCGTGGTCATGGTCATGGTCATGGTCGTGATCGTGGTCATGATGTTCATGATTGTGGTCATGGTCGTGATCATGCTTCTTGACATATTTTTCACGATATTCTTCCGGATCGATAGACTTCCTCGGGTTTTCAGCGGCAAGGAATTTGTCAAGAAGTCCATACAACAATTGATTTTTTATTGAGTCACCCCGGAAATAATCCCTGAGTATGTCCTCACCAATATTGTATTTTTCAACTTCCTGTTTCACGAGTTCATCGATATATTCATCTGTAACTGTGAGGTTTTCCTGACGGATGATATTCTCGCGGATCACCTGCCATTTAGCTTCTTTTTGAGCATAAGGCAAATAAGCTGTACGGAGGTCTTCAGCTTTCGGGAGTGGTTTTTTCTCCTTCTTTGCTTTTTCAGTTTCCTCTTTCACGAAATATTCAAGCACTCGTTCAGTAAAAGTTGACGGAATTTTTAAATCGTTGGCATCGAGAATTTTCTTTTCAAGCTGAGAATTATAGATTTTATTCGTCATATCCTCATAGTAGCCTTTATAGTAGGCAGCAATCCCTTCTTTAAGCTCATCGACAGTTTTGTACTCTTTTGAAATTGTCTGCACAAATTCATCTGTCAGTTCCGGGAGCTTCTTTGTTCTGAATCCTTTTACGACAAAAATATATGAGGATTTCTCGTAAGCGTCAATCATTTTTTGATCAGAATAAAAATCTGCCGGCTTAATGAAATCACCGGTTTTAAGATTGCTCACTGACGATCTGAAAGAATCACTTAAAAGGGGATAATCGATTTCGATTGCTTTTGGTGTTCCCACTTCCTGTGAAGTGGTGGTATTGTAGAAATCGATGTCGATAAGTGTATTTGCAGGATCCTCAACTTTATCCACACTCTCAAATTCAGCATTGGAATTGAGCAGATTTTTGAGCTCTTCCTCAACAAGTGAATCGGTTACTTCATACAGGGGAATTTCGATATCATTCGCACGATAATTTACAATGTCAACTTCAGGGAATATCTCATAATTAATCTTGAACGAGAGAGATTCTCCCGGTTTGTAATTTAGATCAACCAATCCCGGTGTATTAAGCGGCTTCAATTCCATCTCTTTCACCGAGTCCCAGAATATCTTGTTCGCCACTTTGTCAGCAGCATCGTATTCAAGAGAATCACCATACATATTTTTAATCACATGTCGAGGGGCTTTGCCTTTTCTAAAACCGGGGATTTGAATAGTGGTAATTTTTTTTGCGACTTCTGATTGAATAAGTGGTGAGGCTTCTTCAGGGCTTAATGTTACTTCTAATTGATGTTCAGCTGTTGATAACTGATTTATTTTCCTTTCCAATCTAACCTCTGGTTTAAAGATTTGAAGTGCGAAAAGGGGGACTCGAACCCCCACGGATCTCTCCACTAGATCCTAAGTCTAGCGCGTCTGCCAATTTCGCCACTTTCGCAATAATGTAGCCTGCAAATATAACAAAATTGAAAGAAAGAAAAAAGAAGAGGGGGAGTTGTTAGTTATGAGTTATGAGTTGTGAATTATGAATTTTGGAGCGTGTTGTTGAGTGCCAAGTCTAAAGCCCAGGAAGTCGCGTTTGTAATATTCATAAAGTTCTGCGAGAGATCAAAAATAATTCTTCATCTCGGAGAGATCGACATTTCCTCCCGATAGTATCAACCCTGTTTTTTTGCCTTCGAACAAATCTTTTGATTTCAACACAGCAGCCAGGACTGTTGCAGAGCTTGGTTCGACTACAATTTTCAACCGTTCCCAGAGCAAACGCATTGCGGATATGATTTCACTCTCTTCGACCCGGATTATCTCTGAAACGAGTTCCTGTATTATGGGGAAATTGCGTGTCCCGAGGGATGTCAGCAGCCCGTCGGAGATGGTAACAGGGTTGATGGAGGGAATAATTTTACCAGCTTTGAGCGATCTCCATGCATCGTCAGCCCCTGCGGGTTCAGCGGCGTAAGCAGCACATCCCTTTGAGAAATAATTTACTGATAGGGCAGTTCCTGAAAGAAGACCGCCGCCACCAACCGGAGCAATTATTGCATTGAGGTTTTCGATCTCCTCGATCAGTTCCTTTGCTGCTGTTGCCTGCCCGGCAATAATCCGGTAGTCATCATAAGGAGGGATGAAAACAGCACCTGTCTTTTGAACTATCTCTTCCAGAGTTGATTCTCTCGCCTGAAGAGTAGGTTCACAAAAAGTAATTTTACCACCAAAAGCCTCAACAGAAACAATCTTTATCCGTTTTGAGTTGGATGGCATGACGATGTAAGCAGGAATGCCCAAAGTACGGGCAGCGAGACTAAGTGCAGTGGCATGATTACCTGAGGAGTGTGTGGCAACACCTTTTGCCAGCTCCTCATTCGTTAACTGCAGAGAGGCATTAAATGCACCTCTTGCTTTGAATGCACCACCCCTTTGCATATTCTCGCACTTGAAAAAAAGCGAGGCTCCGGCGAGTTCATCAATGCTTTTCGAAGTTAAAACAGGAGTTTTATGCACATAGGGAAATATCCTTTGGTGTGCATCGCAAATCTCATTCGCAGAAGGGAACATTTCAATTATTCCACAATTTTTTTAATGTCCTTATCGCGTCCAAAGACAATCAGTACATCGTTTTCCTCGAGGATTGTGGATGCGGTCGGTACGCCATATATTTCCACATGAGGTTCCTGGGCGCTACCTTTATAACTCTTTGACATTCGTTTGATGGTGATAAGGTTTACATTATATCGAATCCGGAGGTCAAGTTCCTGCAAACTTTTTCCGATAAACGCCCTGGGGTTTTTCAGATGGACAATATTATAGTCTTCGCCAAGCGTTATGGTGTCCAGCACATCCTGACTTGTCACAAGGCTGATAATCTGTCTTGCGACCTGGACTTCGGGTATCAATACCTGATGAACGCCCAGTTTCTTTAAAATATTCTCCTGTAATTCTGAAGATGCGCGGGCAACAACTTTTTTAACCTTCTTTTCGAGAAGCAAAACCGATGTAAGGATCGTTGTCTCAAATTTATCGGGACCAATGGCGACAATCGCTGCATCAACTGTGCCGTCTATACCGAGCATTGTCAGAGCCTTTTCGTCCGTTGAATCAGCGCGTACAGCAGTATCAACCAGATCTTTTATGTCGTTTACTGCATCCTCATCAACATCAATGGCAAGCACTTCCGAACCGGATTTACCCAGTGATTGGGCGATGCTTCTTCCGAGATCACCCAGTCCGATAATTACATATTTCTTTTTCAAATTAAAACCTCAATATTATAACATTGAAATGTTGTCTTTTGGATAAGAGTACCGGCTGCTGTCCCTCTCACCAATAAAACTGAAAATTATTGTCAGTGGACCTATCCTGCCGATGTACATCAACAGAATGTCAACCAATTTGCCGACATCAGAGAGGTTGGGTGACACCGATTTGGATAATCCCACTGTTCCTGCTGCACTAAATGCTTCGAACATCAGATCGATAAATTTCTTTCCCGGTTCTGAAATGCTCATAATAAACACTCCGAGGAGTATATATAATACCGAAAGCCAAAAGATCATAAATGCAAGATTTATCACATCGGTCGGTATGGTTCTCCTGTTTATCCTCAAATCCCTCGTACTGTTTCTGTACATCAGAATTGAAAGAAAAACAACCGTGAATGTAGTCGTCTTTATTCCACCGCCTGTACCACCCGGAGAGGCACCGATGAACATCAGGAAACAATAAAAGAATGTAGTCGGGTCAGTAAAGGCAGATATGTCGATTGTGTTGAATCCTGCCGTTCTTGCTGATACAGCCTGGAAATAGGAATGGAATAATGCATCACCCGTTGACAATCCCTTTAACGATGAATTGATTTCCAGAAGGTAGGTTGTGAGCGTACCCCCAACTATCAGCACAGCCGTCGTGAGAAATACTATTTTAACCTGTAGAGGCATATTTAATTTTGCAAACAATGGTTTCGTATTGACTTTGATATAACTTGGCATTCCAAGAATGGCGGTAAAGCCCAAACCTCCAAAGATAATCAGAAGCGATATTGTCGTGTTAAAGACATAGTTGTTTTTTATCATCGGATCAGCCAGATTCATCGAATAAATCGAAAAACCGGCATTACAAAAAGCTGAAATACCGTGAAAAATGCTGCTGAATACTGCTTCTTCAACATTTCCGGGATAAAAATCCTTTATTGAGAAGAAAATAACCGTAGCACCAACTCCCTCAAGAGTGAAAGTAAGAATGATAAGACTTGAAAGTACCTTGCCGATTGCCCCGATATTATCTTCATGCATCATCTCACGGAGAATAAATTTTTCTTTGATTCCAAGTCCGCCGGAGAGAAAGATAGCAAAAAAAGTTGTGAAGGTCATCAAGCCAAGTCCGCCGATCTGAAAGAGCATCATCAGTACTATCTGTCCGAACCGGGTTAAATCGAGACCCGTATCCACTACAGCCAGCCCGGTAACGCATACGGCACTCGTAGAGGTAAACAACGCATCAATGAATCGTAAACCACCGGGAATATTGCTTGCAGCAGGTAACATTAGAAGCAGAGCTCCAATGAGAATGGTCACCGCAAAACTGAGCATGAAGAGTCTGGCGGGGTGTATTTTCGATTCCAGAATCTTTTTATTGTACCTGATTGCTCCGAGAATAATGCCAATTACAATGTATGCCTGTGCCAGAACAACATATAGAAAAGTGATATTTTTAATGTTAAATGTTGTGCCAATATTCTGAATGATACTGACTCCAGAAAGAGTCAGTATTCCCTCGATGATGATGAAGAAAATTACGAGGAACTCAAAAAGATGTGCCCGGAGAAACTGACCTTTATTTTCAGCAAAAGTAATGTTGGCAAGTTGATAAATCATGAAGATACCAACCACTGCCACGGAGAGAAGATTGATTAATGCTTCCTCAACAAAATTGATTTGAAAACCATGCTCGAGGATTATGGTTGCAAATCCGGCTGTTGCAGAAAAAATAAGAAATATTCTCAGGGCTCTAAGAATTTTAGCCTGGATACTTTGCCTGATTGGTTCGTTCTTCATTTATTCTCAGATTGATCGGTGGTCAATTTAGCTAAAACCGATTTATTAATAGAGTCATATAATTCGTCAATATAGTTTGAGTCGTACAAATAAAGGTTCACTTTTATTGTATAACGGTCATTAATGAAATCGACCTGTTTAATAAAAACTTCCGGTTCTTTATTGATGTACAAATAAGGATTTGAAATCGCTGCTTCTTTCAGGATTCCAAGCACTCTTTCGGGGTCATACTTTGACGGGAAGTCAAAATCAAGCGAGATTTGCTCTTCTTTTTTACCTCTGCTTACATTTTCAAAAGGGTTGTTGATGAAGTATGAGTTTGGAATAAAAATAGCTGATCCTTCATCACTCAGAATGGTTACATGTTTTAACCCGATTTCCTGAACGAATCCTCTATGGATTCCGGCTTTGATGTAGTCATTATGATTGAACATATTTCCTGAGAGGATGAAAATCCTCCCTAACAAATTACCGAGCAGTGGCAGAGCTGCAATCCCCAAAAGAACGAGTGATATGAGAATAAAGAGAAGCAGAAGGAATTGCGTCTGAACAAAAACCAGTTTAAGAATCGAATAAAATGTCACAAGCCAAACAAATGTTCTCGCGACAGAGATACCTTTCAGAACTCTGCCAAATTTTTCTCCCTTGAACGAAAGATATTTTGAGAGAATCCTTAATGCAAAAGTCAAACCTGAAGCGATCGCAATAATAAACAGAATGAGGACGAGTTTGAAGATTCCCAACTGTTTTACGAAATTAATTGAGTTCACCATATCATCGAGTGAGGGGAGCTTATTGGATGATGAATCTACAATGATCAATGATGTCGGGAAAAAATTACTGTCTCTGGTAGTATTCTGATCGCTAATTCTTACCGTGTCAAAAATGTACACACTGTCAATTCGAACGATCGTATCAATTCTTAATACGCTGTCTTTTACAGGTAAAATCGTGTGTCCTGCAGAGTCCTTTTTTACTTTTTCCACGGTTTGTGAAACACCGGCGAATTGCAGGGAACAGAACAGACACAAAACAAGAAGAGGTCTGAAATTTACCATGGCAGTATATTCCGTTTTTGAAGTTCATTCTGTACCGATTTGAACTTGAATTTGTTTATATAATAATAGTCATGGCTTTTACTCAATTCACCAATCCTCAAGAGGTTCAAAGAGAGAAGTTTCTCCAGGTATTCTCCTGCCTGTTTTTCCGAAATATTCAATGACTGTGCCAGTTGACTCCTCTTCAAACCGCCGTGAAGCATTACAGTATACAGAACGGTAATCATGGAGATATCGAGGAAAGAAAGATCGATAAGTGGAAACGACTTGTAAGTGTGAATTACGAGTGTGTTTTCCTCGATCTTTGAGATTGAATTCAACCAGTAATTCATACCTGCAACTATATTACCGTCTGCATACTCAGTGAGACGCTGAAAATAGACTTCTTCCAGGTAGGATTGATCCTCCAATGGCTTGGAGGATTTAAACAGTCTTTTCCTCAACAGGTAGAGGTCATCCCGGGTAAATCTGAAGGCAAAACCGGTGGTGTGCTGTCTGTGCAGGATAATGTCTTTTATCCTGTGTCTGTTTAATTCTTCCAATGAAACGGAGAAGTTAAAAAGTGAAGCTGCCTTGAAGTTTGTTTTTATGAACTGCCAGCCGATGCTTTGAATTGTTGCCACCCAAAGAACATTGGAACTTGTCATCGAGATAATGTAAAGCATTGTTTTCAATGCTTCGAAGCCATCAACAGTTCGAACAAAAGTCTTGTTTAGATTAATAAGCAGAACAAATTTATTCCTGAATCTCTCGTTCAAATCGATGATAATCGCTTCAACTGTTTTAAGTTCATTGTAGCCCAGAGCATCCGAAATCAGTCTTCTAAGTTCTTCAACGGTGCTGATTCTCTCAAGGAAATAGAGTTCGATATACTCGCCGGGTTGTAATAAATCCTTTTTAATATAATAGATATATGAAGTTTTCCCGGATCCGGGTGCACCTGTAATAAGGATTGAGGCAGGAAGTTTCGCTTTAAACCGTTCCTTCGCCTGGTTTACGATCGACTTTATTTCATCTTTCCCGAGAAACAGTTCGCTGGACTCCAACGATGTGCCGTCAAAAAGGCGTCTGTAGATAAAGGGGAGTGAGTTAAGAATTTCCTGTGTTTTAAACAGGTCTTCACGGTAATTTACTGTTAACCTGCCCGAGAGATATTTTAAGTTCTCAACACCTCTTTTGAACAAGGGGAAGACAAAACGGGACAGGGTGTTTTTGACAGAAATATATATGGAGCGAAAGAATCTCTTTGTAAGCACCTTTACTTTTCTCATCGAATAGTAAATCTTTAACCTGAATTCTTCCGCATCGAGTGCCGAACTCTGGTAGTTGACTGCTGAGAGAGAAATCAATCTTTTTACTTCGGTAACTGCAAAAGCGGTTTTACTTGCCACCTGCTTATTAATCGCAAGTTCAAGTTTATCGTTGTTATTTTCAATTTCCCTTAACCGGGAGATGAAATTTTCATCCAGAGATTCAAGTATTGCTTTTATGCTGTCATGGTCATCCGGATCCTCCTGCAGTCTTTTTACCATCGAATCGAAGTAGTAGTTTATGCTCGACTCAAGGTTACGAATTTCTTTCAGGGCTCCATCAATATAGTTAACGAGAAACTCGTTAACTTCGCCAATTTCCCGTGGCAATTTCAGGAGAAGGAAATGGGAGGTTAGTGACCTTATTTTGTAGGTTTTCAGTTCCTTGAACTCAGGAGTACGGTTTGGGAGTACCAAATCATTCTCATCCAGGAAAACAGATTCTTCCGGCAACCCAAGTGAGACTGATTTAATTCCGTTGATCAGGGTATCAAAAAAAGTTCTTATTTTCCGGCTGCGGGCGGTTTTTTCCAGATCTCTTATTAATGAGGTGAGCTCAGGTATGGCGAACGACATCCTGAAGCTGTCAGAATAGATCTTTAAAGCGCTGTAACCTAGGGGAATCAGTTCCCCAAGTTCTTTTGAAAAAGTTCTAAACTGATCAGCTACTTTAGGACAACCGGCACGGATTCGGTCACTGACTTCATCTGCCAGATTTATCAAGGCTCTGTCGATAAAATTGTTGAGTTGAATTTCGAATCGGTAGATATACAGCTCTTTCTGAATCAACCCGATAATGCCCTGATAATATATAACCCAGTACCTGATAGAGTCGAGGAGTTTTTCCTTCTCCAACTGTGCCTTCTCAAAAGCTTCGAGGAAGTTTAACTCATCGCCCCGTTTTTTTACCAGCATAATATCGGCAATTTCATCGAGGAGTGAATTGTAGGGAGAGGCAAAGGCGTAACTTAGTCTTTTTTCTATTTCCTGAACAGTGGAAGATTGTTCCGAGTTATAAACATCGAGTTCATTAAAAAACATTGCTTTCAGTTCTTCGTAACGCATGAAAAAAACTGTCACAAATCCCAGGCTGCTTCTTTCCTGGCCGATCAACAGAATTAATTCATCGAGGTAACTGATATAATTTTTATGTATCGCCTTTAATTTTCTAAACAGGTTTAACCTGTCGGCACCCGTTAAATTTATAGTTTCCAACAACTCGTGAGTCGTTTTCGAATTCAGATAGTATCTGGCAATATTTTTAAGATTAACCTTTACTGCTGTTTGGCTGTGCCCCGTAAAAAAGGTCTGGAAAAAAGCTTTGATTTTAAGTTTTAGGATGAATAACTTAAATGAGAGAGGTTTTTTCGAATAAGAGGCATAATCAATCTCCACATCAAGAGGGTACTCTTCGGAGAGTTCATCTGTAAGTTGCATGACTTCATTTAAGAGTCTTTTGATGAGAGTATCAGAATTGGCAAACTCCCGTTCGATATTTTTACGCTCATCAAGCTTGTGGAGCAGCACTTCAGTTTGATTGATTCGAAGACTTTGCAGAGTTGATTTTATAGCTCTGGGTTCTTTGCCTGACAAAAGAATCGACTCGATGCTCGAAAACATGTTCCTGTAGAGCGCAACGGTTTCATTCAAAATTTCTTCTGTCTCAAAATTTCTTTTGGAAATAAAACTGTCTCTGAACTCATTCGCAAGTTCCACAACTTTAAAATAGAGATCGAACAGAATTTTATTGAGATCGGGATCAATAAAATTTGGTTCAGAAAAAACGATTCGATAATCCTTTTCAACAGTCTCTAATTTTTCGACAATTTCTTTTACAGGTTCTGGCGTACTTTTCTCTTCAAGAGCAGGGCTGACAGGTTTTTTGCTTAGAACGAGAGCAAGTTTAAAAAGTAATGGACCAAAAAACAAATTGAGGAGGAAAAAGTCATAAATCACTCCGGTTACAAAAGGAGACCCGATAGAGAGTGAAGAAATGCTTAAAAGTATGAGAGCAGTCAGAGTCATGTTTGGTGAAATAAATCCTGCCCATCCATATCTGCCGGTTTGAGCAGACATCCCGGTAATTCCTGAAGAAATCTTTACTGAAGCATAAATCGCGACAATTCTAAGCAGGAAAAGTATAAACGCAGGGAAGAGCGCCGGGAGAATGTGGGAAAAATTAAGAAACGCCCCCAGCAGGGTAAAAAAGACCAAAAAGACAGGGAGGTTAAAGTTAACGACATGGGATTTAAAGTCGATATCTTTGATGAAGTTCACCGAAACGATACCAGCGACCAGGAAAACAATCAATGGCTGAAGGTTAAAAAGTGACGATCCGTAACTTCCTGCCAAAACAAGAATGATGAGGAAAAATGAAATTTCACTTTTTATAAATCTGACATATAATATTGTAAGAATTCCCAAAATCATCCCGGCAATCAGAGATAGCAACAGGTCACGCAAAAGACTTTGAATATAGTCGGGTGAAAATGAAGGGGAACTAAATGATGGTACTGTTGCTAAAAAGTAGAAGGATCCGGCTATCACCAGAAGATTGAAAACTTCTTTGAAAGCAACGGTACCCAAGGTGAAATCGAGTAACTGGTTTTCACCAGCCTCATCACTGGCTTCGGCAGTTGTAAATTCCACAGATGATCCCATAGCCAGAACGGAAATAAGAATCCCTGAGAAAATCAGATAATCAGTTGCAAAAGGGTTCTCAGAAAAGAAAGGGAAAAGGAGGAAAACTCCACCGCCGACAAACAGTGAAACAAAAAACACCTTGAACCCGACTGTGAGGAGAGCGTTTTTGTAAATTCCCGATACTCTTGTCCGGTTCAGTTCAAGTCCTGCTGAAAATGCAATAAATGAGAGTGCGATATTGGCGACGAAAGTCAAATTACCAACTACTGTTTCGGTCATCAGGTTTAGTTCAGGGATATCCGAAAGCTGGTAAAATGGTAATCCGAAAAGTGCACCACAGATCAGATATCCAAGCACTCTGGGGAGTGATAGTCGTTGAAAAAGCTCACCAATTGTGGAAGAAGCAAGAATTATAAATCCAAGAATAGCTATCATTTTAGGGTATATAAGACTCTCCGAAGAACCAATATTCAGAGTGAGTATCATCAAACCGAATAAAATCCCCAAGACTGCAAATTTTCTGAAATACGAAATCATTTTACTTCTCCCCGGATTTCGTCTGACTCAACAAGGAATCGTTTTGCAGTATGACTGCCTGAAAAATTAAATATGACTGCCGAAATAATGGCTGTGTTGATCACTATGGAAGTCAGTGAATTGTTGATGACGGTGGCATAGTTTATGAGAAGTGAAAAAATCACAATATCATTGGGCAGAAAAATCTCATATTGACGATTATTAACACTTTTTTTATCGAAAGCCGCACTAATGGCAGTTTTGTGGCTCAGGATTTTTGAGAATACTTTGACTATTGGCAGAATCAGGATTATAGCCCACGAAATTTCACTCTCCGGCAGAGTCCACATTATTCCTGCAAAAATAACGGTTACAAGAGATACGGGATATACAAGGTCTTCAATAGAAGAGAGGATTTCCTTTTTTATTTTGGAAAAATTACCTGCAAGTACCCCGATTATAAAACAGAGAGCGAGCGGGGAGATTCCCAGATAATAGGCAATGCCGCTTCCCAGTAAAGTGATGCCCAATGTACCGGTGACTATCTTTTGCTGATTCGATTCTCTGCCGAGAAAAACAAAAAAGAGAATTCCTCCGGCAACAGCTATACCAAGACTGATAACTAAAAATTCAGTCGATGTCATTCCGGGTGCTGTATTCTGACTTGAGTGGTAGAGGGGGAAGATTGTTCCGAACAGCAGAATGGAGAAGAACTTGGAGAACCTTGTGGCGATCTGAAGTGATTCTGTCAGTTTTCCCGAAATGGAGTGTTCATTCTTCATTTTATCGATAAAGAAAGAGGTCGGGAGCGAGATAATAATTGCGATTGCTGCTGATGCTGCGAGAATTTGAGCCGAATCCAGCTTATCAGTGAAAAAGTAAGCAAGAATTGCGAAGGTGGCTGCTCCGGTTAAAAGAGGGGAAAACAATGAATCGTATAATGCAATTCTGACACTCTCACGATTAGTCTTTAGCAGCTCCACAATGTTGAAGTGCATCCCGAACCAGAAGCCGATGAATCCTGTGGCAGCGCTCATAAAAGGCGACAAGGCAGGAATAAGCCCGGATCCCGTTTGCGATTGAAAATATTCCGGAAGAAACTGATTTATAAGGGAAAAAAGTGCAGGACTGAGTATGATTCCCGTAATAATATACTCGGTCCCGGTGGGGAAATAATTCTTATTGGATATCTTCCTTAGAACCAATCCGGTACCGAGATAGCCAAAAAAGAGAACGAGGATAAAAAGGTATAAAGTTTGCATCGGAAATATTTAAATCAAACTTTGAAACATACTAAATAAATTGCCAATTTTTACAAACCCTTTGCAATGCAAATGGTTATATCATCGCTTTGTTGCGTGTTTTCCTCATGGTGCAAAACATCTTTAACAATCATATCGACGAGTTTATCTGAAGAGAGATGAGAATTCTGTTCCACCAGTTCAACCAGTTTTTTATCGGAGTAGAGATTTAGTCTGGTATCCATGGCTTCAACAACACCATCCGAAAAGAATACTATTATATCATCTTTCGAGAAATCGACTGTCTCCACTTCGTAATCAAAAGGAACCACTCCAAGAAAAATCCCTCCCTTTCTCAATCTGGTGATTGATGAATCGGAGAATTTGAACAGAATTGGTTCATTATGCCCGGCATTTATGCTCTTTAGACTTCCGGAATCGGTATCAAGAATACCAATCCAGGCAGTGGCAAATTTTTCACTTGTTGTAACATCACAGAGTACTGAATTAATGTTTTCGGCGATAAACTTTGGATCGAGGTCATCTCCTTTGAGTTTTATTATTGTATGGAGAGTGGCATCAATTGTTGAAACAAGCAAGGCTGCGGGTATCCCTTTGCCGGACACATCTGCAACCATCAGCAGACAACGGTTCTCAGACAACCTGTGTACGGAATAGTAATCACCACCGACTTCCTGAGCCGGAATCAATTTTGCCGACACAGAAAGCGATCTGAAAACAGGCAGTTCGCTCGGAAGTAATTTTTGCTGTATCTTAAAAGCCATCTCGAGTTCTTTTTTTATTGCCTCATTTTCAATCTTGGAATCGAGCAATCGTGCGTTTTCGATTGCTACAGCACACTGTCCTGCGAGAGTCTCGAGAAGTTGTACATCCTCAACCAGAAATTTACTGTCACCCCTCTTGTTCAGAACTGAAATCACCCCAAGCAGCACATCATTTTTAATAATAGGGGCGCAAACCATATTGCGGGTCCTAAAATTGGAAATTTTATCAAAATTCGGGTTGAACCGTTTGTCGCTGTAGCAATCATCCACTAGCTGGGCAATTCTGTGTTTCGCAACCCACCCGGCAATTCCACTTCCGAGCTCGAGAGGTCTGTCCTTTATTATATTTTCAGATGCTCCCTCAAGAACATGGAAGTGAAGAAGTCCGTCCCTTGGGTCATAAAGCATAAAAGAGCTTTTTTCAGCATCGAGAACATGCTGACTTGCAAGCATTATCTCGTCGAGGAGTCTTCCAAGGGGTTTGTTTTCCAGCATCTTTACGGTAATCTCATGCAGGAATTTTATTCTGGCAAAGAAATATTCGGTACGGTTTTCCGTTTGATCGATTTTTCTTCGAACATAATAATGGCTCCAAAATGAATGTTTAAGAAGGTCGGATTCTACTTCAATGTTTCGTTCATCAAGAAAGAAGTGGATGCAGTTATGGTTAAAAAGTTCTTTAAGCCAGTCGGAGGGCAGATCCGATCCAGCAACTATTATAAATGAGGAAGGGGAGGCAAACCTTACCGCAAGCAAAACATCAATATTCACTTCATCAGGCAACAGTACTATAGCAGAGGGTTTTTCGAGTTTTGCTGAATCAAGAATGCCATCCGGGGTGGATTGAACAATCATTCCACCGGGGGCGAGGTACACTTTAAGCTGTTGTGCCAGCGATTCTGCTGAAGAATAAAGTATTTTCATGTGTAAATATTAAAATAAGCTATTTTTGTAATTATAAATATACTTTAAAGTAATTTATCGCAAAACAGAAATTCAATTTTAATTGGTACAGTAACAACCATTATTCATTAATATTATGAGAGTAACTATCGCAACCGTTCGGAATACATTTCTTATTTTGATATTGATTTCGTTTACTGTCCTTTCACAAAACGGTGAAAAATCGATTAAAGCAACCCGAATCCAGACAGCACCTAAGCTTGACGGGAGTGAGAAAGACAGTGTCTGGGTCTCAATTCCCGGTGATTCATCATTTTTACAAATCGATCCGAATCCGGGAGAGGCACCTGCGTTTCCCACAATTGTCAAAGTTGCATATACTGCTGATGCATTGTATGTTTTGTATATCTGTTTTGATCCCGAGCCGGAGAAAATAATTGCCAGGGAGATGAAATACGATGGATTTACATCCGGCGATGACAATGTAAAATTGATACTGGATACATTTGGAGATCAAAGAAACGGATACTGGTTTGCGACAAATCCACTGTCTGTAAAAAATGATGCTTTGGTCGCGGGCAGATCATACGGTGAATTTAATGAGGATTGGGATATGATCTGGGATGTGAGTTCTGCAGTTCATAAAAACTACTGGTGCGCTGAATTCAAATTACCTTTCTCCTCTCTGAAATTTCCAGAAAGAGATATTCAAAACTGGAGGATTAATTTTCAAAGGGGGATAAGGAGGTTGAGTCAGGATGTAATCTGGTCAGGTGCTGTAAGGAATGGATTTTTGTTTGACCTTACCCGGGCAGGACAACTCACCGGATTACAGGGAATAAAAAGAGGGAATCCTGTTTATTTGCTTCCTTATGTGAATGGAGGATTTCAGGATATCAATTCCGAAAAGGAGACAAGATTTAAAGCGGGACTCGATCTTAAGTATGGAATTTCCGATGCTTTCACTCTCGATCTTACCATAAACACGGATTTTGCACAGGTCGAAGCAGATATAGCCGAGATAAACCTGACCAGATTTCCTCTCTATCTGCCCGAGAAGAGGGATTTTTTCCTTGAGGGACACAAATTGTTCTCTTTTAATCTGGCAAGTCGCAATCTTGCATATTATTCCCGGGTTATAGGTATTTCCGGTGGTGAGGGAATTCCAATTATCGGAGGACTGAAAGTCACCGGTTCAACCGGGAATCTGGAAGCGGGTTTGCTCTCAGTTCAAACAGAAGGTACCTCCACCAAAAACACGACAAATTATTCAGTCGGAAGGGCAAAATTCGGATTTGGCACCAATTCCTATGCCGGGTTTATTTTTAGTAATGTTCAGTCAACTGACAGATATAACCGTATGGGAGGTCTTGATCTAAGCTTTAATTTTAACGATTTTCTTGGAGATCAGAATCTCATAATTACTTCAAGAATCGCTGCTTCTCAGGATAACAACAACTACAGTGATAATCTTGCAGGTGGTATTAGTGTTGAATTTCCGAATGATCTGGTGAGTATTTTCTCCTCGTATGGATTCACACAGAAGAATTTCAATCCCGAATCGGGATTTATCTCGGAAGCTGGGGTGAACGAATTTGTTTTTAATGCGGCATGGTCACCAAGATTTAACAGTGGCATGCTCCGACGGTTGAAAATTATTCCCGTTGAGTTTCGCATGACTCACGATCCGCAGGGCAGTATGATTTCCTTTGAGTATGAGGCAACTCCTTTAAGTCTCACTTTTGCCTCCAACGATAAGATTGATTTTACTTTTCTAAGACAATTTGACAAGCCTGAAGAGGATTTCAGAATTTTCAAAAACACGGTCATTCGAAAAGGGGAGTACTACGGAAACATGTACGGATTATCGTTTGAATCGAATCCGGCAAGGCAGTTGTTTGGTGGATTTGAGATGGTGTACGGAGATTATTACGGAGGGAAAAGGTTTGAATTCGAGAATGAATTAAATGCAACTCTGAATCAGAATTTTGGGTTTACACTCGGATACAGGTTTAATGATCTTGATGTGAACTCCTCCAGATTTCAAACAAATGAGTTCTTTACACGCATAAAATATACGATGAATGTAAATGTCGCATCTTTTTTGCTGTTTCAGTGGAATAATGAAGTGGAGGAGCTCAATTTTAATTACAAATTAAATATCAAGCCATCTCCAGGGAGCGACATCTATCTTGTCATTAATAAAATATTGAGTACACACGACGGCTTAAGATCGAAGGACCTTGTTGTTATTTTAAAAGTATCGTGGATGTTTGTAATATAGAATAAGAAGTTAACGAACAAAATTGGGATTGAAGTGAGCTATGCTGGCGATATAATTCAGGTAACTGTCGTTAATTTTTTATCGAAAACAGCATTATTTTTGCACATCCAAATAAAATCATTTCCTTTGCATCCTGAAAATATATTTTTTTATACCGGAATTGGACAGCCATACCGGACGAACAGAACAAAACAGTTAATCTGAAAATTTACGAATTATGATAAAAAACCTGGTAATTGTAGAATCACCCGCAAAAGCTTCGACAATTGAGAAATTTCTCGGCAAGGATTTCACAGTAACTTCGAGTTATGGACATATAAGAGACCTCGCAAAGAAAGATATGGGAATTGATACCACGAACGGATTCATTCCCAAATACGAAGTGCCTTCTGACAAAAAGAAAAAGGTGACTGAATTAAAGAAGATGGCAAAGGAAGCGGAGACTGTCTGGCTTGCCACTGACGAGGACCGCGAAGGTGAGGCTATTTCCTGGCATTTAAAAGAGGCTTTGGAGATACCGAAAGAGAAGATCAGAAGAATTGTTTTTCATGAGATCACAAAACCTGCTATTCTTGAGGCTGTAAAAAATCCAAGAACCATTGATGATGATCTGGTCGATGCCCAACAGTCGCGAAGAATACTTGACCGTCTTGTTGGCTTCGAACTTTCGCCGGTTCTTTGGAAAAAGGTAAGGCCATCCCTGTCAGCAGGCAGAGTTCAGTCAGTAGCTGTAAGATTGATTGTGGACCGGGAAAGAGAAATCCAGGAATTCGTTACCAAAGATTATTTCAATGTTTCCGGACTTTTTGGTGTCAGGGATGGCAGCAAGGATTATTCCTTGAAAGGGGATTTGGATACAAAATTTGATGACCAGGCATCTGCTCTTGAATTTCTTCAGAAATGTGCAGGTGCAGATTTCACCATTTCCAGCCTTGAAAAGAAGGAGTTAAAAAAGTCGCCGGCTCCACCATTCACCACTTCGACGCTTCAACAGGAAGCTGCGAGAAAATTGCGGTTTTCGGTCTCAAAGACGATGCGAATTGCTCAGAATCTCTACGAAGCCGGACACATTACCTACATGCGTACAGATTCAGTAAATCTTTCCGATTTCGCCTTGGGTTCTGCAAAAGAGACAATTACCGAGAGTTTTGGCCACAGTTATCATCATTTGCGAAAATATAAAACAAAGTCAGCAAATGCTCAGGAAGCGCATGAAGCCATAAGGCCCACTTACTTCGACAAGCGAAAAATTTCAAACCTTTCCCGCGACGAAGCGGTTTTATATGATCTTATCTGGAAAAGGGCTCTTGCCTCCCAGATGAGTGACGCAAAAATTGAAAAAACAACTGCGTCCATCGCTGTCTCAACATCAGAGCACCTGTTTATTGCAACCGGGGAAGTGATACTTTTTGACGGGTTCCTCAAATTGTATATCGAGTCAAAAGATGATGATGACAATGAAGAACAGGACCTCTCGATTCTTCCTCCATTGAAGGTGGGACAAAGTCTGGGCATGAAAGAAATTACCGCCACACAACGCTACACCCGTCCCTCAGCAAGATTTACCGAGGCTGCCCTGGTGAAGAAACTTGAAGAACTTGGAATCGGGCGACCTTCCACATATGCGCCAATAATTTCCACGGTTCAGGACAGGGGGTATGTAGTGAAAGAGGAAAGGGAAGGTAAGCCCAGAGAATACAAGAAGTTGACGCTCGTTGCCTCAGGAAGGATAATTACCGAGGACAAAACCGAAATCACGGGAGCGGACAAGGGAAAATTGTTCCCGACAGACATCGCATTTATTGTGAACGATTTTTTAGTGAAGAACTTCCCAAGTATCCTTGATTTTAAGTTTACCGCAAAAGTTGAAAAAGAGCTGGACGATATTGCGAAGGGTGAGGTTGAGCGGACAACGATGCTGAATAAATTTTATCAGCCTTTTCATAAAATCGTAAAAGAAACAATTGAGTCAAGTGACCGTGCCACGGGGTCGAGGGAATTAGGCAAGGATCCAAAGACCGGTCTCGATCTGATCGTCAGAATGGCAAAATATGGTCCGGTGGCTCAACTCTATAACCCTGATAATCCTGAGATCAAACCCAGGATGGCTTCTCTTAAAGCAGGGCAGAGACTCGACACCATTACGAAAGAGGAGGCACTGGATCTCTTTAAGCTTCCGAGAATCGCGGGAGAATTTGAAGGTGAGGAACTTACAATAGGTACCGGAAGATTTGGTCCGTATGTAAAGCATGCCGGCAAGTTTTACTCGATTCCAAAAAATATTGACCCTCTGGAAATTGAAGAAAAGGAATGTATCGAGTTGATACTCTCGAAGCGGGATGTTGAATCGGCGAGGAATATTAAAAGCTTTACTGAGAACCCTGAGATTAAAATTCTGAACGGGAGGTTCGGCCCCTATATCACAAACGGAAAAGTAAACGCAAAAATACCTAAAGGGAAGGAACCCGTTTCGATTACATTTGAAGAGGCTCTTAAATTAATCGAGGAGAGTGCTGTAAAAGAGCCTGTAAAGAGGAAAAGAAGGTAAATCCTTCAAAAAAAATGATATTTGGTTAAAAAAAATTATTTCGTCCACTTGCATGAAATATTGAATTTAGCTATATTTGTAGACCAATTTATTGAAGATTTGCGGGAATAGCTCAGTTGGTAGAGCGCAACCTTGCCAAGGTTGAAGTCGCGGGTTCGAGTCCCGTTTCCCGCTCCAGTAAAAAATCCACGCCAGTGGATTTTTTCATTTTGGAGAATAAAAATGGCGCTGTACCCAAGTGGCTTAAGGGGAAGGTCTGCAAAACCTTTATCCGTCGGTTCGAATCCGACCGGCGCCTCCACAAAGCTGTCTTAATAGTTGTTCATCTTTTTAGCTGAAATTCGGCAAACGACCGGTAAACAACTTTTTTGACAGCTTTTTTTATTTTGGTGTATAAATTCTTTCTTTTCGATCGACAATGATGTTCACTTCTGCAAAAAAAACACTCATAAAAAAACTGACAGCCAATGGAGTTAATGATCCACAGGTACTTGATGCCTTTATGATCTGCGACCGCCACAGATTTGTTCCAGAAGCCATTTCTCACCTTGCATATGAAGATTCCGCCCTCCACATCGGTTACGGTCAAACCATTTCTCAACCCACGACTGTTGGAATTATGACTCAGGCTGCAAAACTTCGGAAGGGCGACAAGGTTTTGGAAATTGGCACCGGTTCCGGGTTTCAGGCTGCGATTTTATGTACTCTGGGAGCGAAAGTCTACAGCATCGAAAGAGAATATGATCTTTACATGAAGTCGAGAGAGCGTTTCGAGAAACTTGGATACCCCGTTTATTCGAAGTGGGGCGATGGATCGATCGGCTGGAATGAGTTTGCACCTTATGATGCAATTCTGGTGACAGCAGGTTCACCTTCCGTGCCCGAACCGCTTAAAAAACAACTTGTTCCCGGCGGCAGGCTGATAATTCCGGTTGGTGAGAAGGAATCGCAGAAAATGATGATTATTCAAAAGGTTTCAGAAAGTGAGTTCAGGATTGAAGAGATTCCCGAATTTGCTTTTGTGCCGCTTCTCGGTAAAGAAGGATGGAAAAAAAAGTAATCATCATAACCGGTCCGACAGCTTCCGGTAAGACTGATTATGCAATTAATCTTGCGAAATATCTCGGTTCTGCTGTAATTTCCGCTGACAGCAGGCAGATTTTCAGACACCTTAACATCGGAACTGCCAAACCGTCCCATGCCCAGTTATCTTCCGTCAGACATTATTTAATTGATATTCTTGAACCTGACGAAGAATACAACGCTTCAATGTTTGAAATACAGGCAATCGAAATTATTGAATCACTGATAAACAATGGGAGAATACCCGTTGTTGCGGGAGGTACCGGATTATACCTGAAGGCGCTTGTTGAGGGTATTTTTGAAGGTCCGTCAAAAGATATCTCTTTTCGTGAGGAAATGCACAGGATAATGGAGCGCGACGGCACCGGGAAGCTGCTTGATTTATTGAAGGAAAAAGACCCCGTCAGTGCAGCGAAGATGAATACAGGCAACTGGAAAAGAATCGTACGAGCCCTGGAAGTACTGGAGCTTACCGGAGAACCAATCTGGGCACACCACAAAAAACAGACCGGGAGAACAGATATTCAGTTTTTTCAATTTGCGATCGACTTTCCGAGAGAAAGTCTCTATAAAAGGATTGAGGAGCGGGTTGATCAAATGATTTCATCAGGTTTGGAAACCGAAACCAGGAAAGTCCTCGATCTTGGTTACTCGCGGAATCTTAATTCGTTGAATACTGTAGGTTATAAAGAGATGATTAGCTATATTTGCAATGAAATCTCCTGCGATAGATGTATCGAGCTGATTAAGCGAAACACCCGGAGGTATGCCAAAAGGCAGGTCACCTGGTTTAGAGCTGATCCCAAAATAAAATGGATTTCTGCGGAGTCTTTACCATCTCCAACCCAACTGTTAGAACTGATTCATCATTAAAATGAAGTTGAAACTGAAATGAAAGAAAAAATAAAAATCGCTTCCGGGCAAGGATTTTGGGGAGACCTGATTGAGGCACCATACTGGCAGGTCACATCGGGTGACATTGATTACCTGGTTATGGATTACCTTGCAGAAGTGACGATGTCAATTCTTCAGAAACAAAAAAACAAAGACTCCAATCTCGGATATGCAAAAGACATCCCGCCCTTGATGAGAAGAATTCTCCCTGTCTGTAAAGAAAAGGGAATAAAGGTAATCACGAATGGCGGGGGAGTCAATCCATCCTCCTGTGCTGCAGCGATTCTGAATATTGCCAGGGAACTGGGAATTGAGGGGTTAAAAGTAGCCATTATCGAAGGCGATAATATAAAAGACCGGCTTGATGAACTTTTGAGTGATGATTGCAGATTATCAAATATGGAGACCGGGGAACCGATTACAATTGTTAAAGACCGGCTCCTCAGCGCCAATGTTTATTTTGGAGCTTTCCCAATTGTTGAAGCTCTCCAAAAGGGTGCAGATATTGTGATAACGGGGAGAACCACAGATACGGGGCTTACTCTTGCTCCAATGATTTATGAGTTTGGCTGGTCGAGCGATGATTTTGACCGTCTTTCTGCCGGTACCGTTGCGGGGCACATACTTGAATGTGGTGCTCAGGCTTCGGGTGGAAACTTTCTCGGCGACTGGGAATCGATTGAAAATATGGAAAAACCCGGATTTCCGATAGCAGAAGCTTATCCAAACGGTGAAGTCGTGATCACCAAGCACGAGTCACTTGGAGGTGCAGTTACCATAGACACCGTTTCGGAGCAACTTCTTTATGAAATCGGTGACCCGACAGAGTATATAACACCCGATTGTGTTGCTGATTTTACCTCAATACATTTGAGTGATGACGGTAAAAACAGAGTCAGGATGACAGGAGTGAAGGGAAAACCGTTTACTCCGTTCTACAAGGTTTCCTGCTCTTATGAATATGGTTATTCTTCATTTGCATCGCTGACTTACAGTTGGCCCCAGGCTCTTACAAAAGCCAGGGCAGCAGAAAAAATTCTTAAGAAAAGACTCGAGGCGCTCGGATGCGTGTATGAAGAATTCAGAACTGAATTTGTCGGGTACAATGCCTGTCATGGCAATGCTGCCAAAGAGGTTGATGAAGAGAATATCAACGAGATCATGGTGAGATTTGCAGTCAGAGGAACAGACTACAAGTCAATCGAAAGATTTGGACAGGAAATTGCTCCCCTGATTTTAACCGGTCCACCCGCTGTTACGGGATTTGCAGGAGGAAGACCCAAACCCAGCTCTGTTGTAGCATACTGGCCCGCACTTATTAAAAAGGAACTTGTGGTTCCTGTTGTCTCAATCCTGGAGTTATGAAATGAAAATAAGATTAAAAGATATAGCTCATGGCAGAAGTGGTGACAAAGGTGATGCCGCGAATGTTGGTATAATTGCCTACGATGATGAAGGTTACGAAATAATCAAAAATCATCTCACAGTTGAGCGGGTAAAGAACTATTTCGAAGGCGTTTGTCTTGGAGAGGTCGAGAGATACGAACTTCCCAACCTGAGAGCCTTGAATTTTATCCTTCACAATACACTTGGTGGAGGTGGCACCATCTCTCTTAAGCTGGATGCGCAGGGAAAAACCCTTGCGGCAGCACTTCTGAGAATGGAAATAGAGATAATGCAGTAATGCAGTAATGCAATAATGCAGTAATGCAATAATGCAGTAATGCAATAATGCAGTAATGCAGTAATATTTAAGATTTTAAGTAATTTACGGTTGACAGTTGTCGATAAAAATGAATGGAGTATTTGATGTTTGATGATGAGATAAGAACGCATAAAGATTTGACTGTTCGGGTGAATAACATGCGGAGTTATCTTTAAGTTAGATGAGAAACAGTCTCGTGTTGACGAGATAAAACTCATCAGCGAACAAAGTGATTTTTGGAATGATCAAAGAAGGGCACAAGCCCTTCTACAGGAAGCTAAAAGACTATCGGTCTGGATCGAGTTGTGGGACGAATTGAATTCCGGCGTGATCTCGGTGGGTGAACTTATCGAAATGGCTGCAGAAGCAGAAGATGAATCGCTCTCGGAAGACATAGGTAAGGAACTCGAAAAAATTTCCGCAAAAATAGAAGAACTCGAATTCAAAAATATGCTTTCGGGTGAAGAAGATGGAAACAACTGTATCATTACAGTCCATTCGGGTGCAGGCGGCACAGAGGCACAGGACTGGGCAGAAATGCTCCTCAGAATGTATTTAAGATACTGTGATCTGAGCGGATTGAAAGCAACAATTGTTGATATCCTTGATGGTGACGGAGCAGGAATTAAAAGTGCTGAAATTGAGGTTGAGGGTGAATTCGCATACGGCTACCTGAAAGCCGAAGCGGGTGTTCACCGGCTGGTCAGAATTTCACCTTTCGATTCAAACCAGAGGAGACACACTTCGTTCGCTGCTCTTTCTGTTATTCCTGAAGTGGACGACAGTATCCAGATTGACATTAATACCGCTGATTTGCGTATCGACACCTTCAGATCAGGCGGTAAAGGCGGACAAAATGTGAATAAAGTTGAGACGGCTGTGAGAATTACTCATATGCCTACAGGTGTTGTGGCTGCCTGTCAGAGCGAACGCTCTCAGATCCAGAACAAGACGAGAGCGATGAAACTTTTGAAATCGAAGCTCTATCAGATTGAAAAAGAAAAACTCAGTGCCGCAAAAAACGAACTGGAAAAAAGTAAAATGAAAATTGAGTGGGGAAGTCAGATCCGGTCATATGTTTTTCATCCATACAACATGGTCAAGGATCACCGGACTGATGTGGAAACCTCCGATACACAGGGGGTGATGGACGGAGATATTTATAAATTTATTAAAGCGTATCTGTTAAAATTTTCCGCAAATTAAAGGAACAAACATGAAAATCTTCAAAGCCGGAGAAGTAATTACCCGGGAAGGTGCAAACGACAAAGAACTTTTTATTCTTATCAATGGTAAGATTGGAGTTTTTAAAGCAGATGTGAAAGTTGCTGAATTCTCAGAAAAAGGGATGGTTATCGGAGAAATGAGCATTATTCTGAATGGATTAAGAACTGCTACGCTCATAGCAGAAGAAGAATCTGTCGTGCTGAATCTAAATCTGCCTATTGACAAACTTATAGAAAAATATCCTGACCTGGTGAAAAAGATGCTGATCAATCTGGCTGAAAGACTTCAGGTGCTTACAAAAGAGTATTATTGTCTTGCCAAGGGAATCACTCCTGACCAACTGGATACAGATTCACAAGAGTAGTGAAATTAAAAGAGGCTGCCCTTAAATGAGAGCAGCCTCTGAAATTATTTAGTGTTTATCCTCTATTGAGGAGCGTCAGCAGTATATTTTGATTGAAGCTCGGGATTCTGTTCGATGAGATCATCAATATTGCTGATTCCTGCGATTCTCTCTGCAAGAGATTTCCCGTCCATCTTGTGGTATTCGAGTACTTCAAGCGGTGTTCCGCATTCAGGGTAATCATCCAGTCCGAGTTTTATAAAGGTTCTCGAGCCGAGGTCGTGTCCCGAAACGAGAGCGTTCAATAATCTGTCACCCAATCCTCCAAAATTGGAGTGATCTTCGAGGACGAAAATTTTGTTGTGATCTTCAACCAGACTTCCAATCCACTCCACATCCACTTTGTTCAACCATGGCATATTAACAACCTGCAGTCCGAATTCGATTTTACGAAGATAATCTGCGGCTACTAAAGCCTCGTGCAGCAGAACAGGACCATAAGCGAAAATAATGGCATCAGATCCATGGGTTAGAGAAACCCCTCTTCCAATCGTCAGTTTATAATTTTCAGGGAGCTTTATTACCTCTGGGGAAGGACCTATGTTCAATCTGATAACATTTACTTCATCTTCTGAATTAATGCAATATTCTGTAACGAGTTTAGTCTCGAGTGCGTTGCATGGCTGTAGAATGGTTGCGTTGGGAAGTGCGCCAAAGAGGGAAATATCACGAACACTCTGATGTGATTTTCCCGGTCCGGCAGGAATCATTCCTGCAAAGTGACAGGTATATATAATCTTTTTGTGTTCCGTGGAGTTGTTGTAAATCTGTTCATTAGCTCGCGCAGAGAGGAAACTTGCGAATGTATTTACAACAGGAATAAGTCCCATACGGGCTAACCCACCTGCCATTGAAACCATGTCCTGCTCAGCAATTCCGTTTTCAATAAACCTGTCAGGATAAGTATTTTCGAATTTTCTGAGTTTACAATCCGCTGAAAGATCACCATCCAACACCACAAATTTCTTGTTGGTTTTTGCGAGTTCAACCAAAGCATCGCCATAGGCTTCGGTAACAAATTCTTTAGTTGCTTTGGAAGGAGGGGCGGAGTCGACATTTATTACCGGCAAATCGATCGGATCGAGTCCAAGCTCCGCTGCCTGAAATTCAATTCTGCTTTTGAGTTCGTTATAACCTGCCTTGAAGGTATCGTCGTCCGGAGCACCCGAGTGCCATTTATAAAATGAGTTGCCTGTTGCCGGATCGAGCACCGGAGATTCCATAAATGAGATACCCTTCCCTTTGATCGTATCAGCAATAATGAGTTTGGGCTTATCATTTATTGTATCGAGTTTCCTCAGTGTACGGTCTAATTGCGCAAAATCGTGACCGTCGATTTTTTCAACATGCCAGCCGAATGCTGAAATTTTTTCAGTCAAATCTTCGATATTGTTCACATCTTTCACAAGCATATCGGTTTGATATTTGTTGTGATCAATAATCGCAGTAACATTGTTCACTTTTTGGTGGGCAGTCGACTGGAGAGATTCATAGATTTGACCTTCCTGAAATTCACCATCACCTGTCAGCACAAAAACTTTTCCACCAGAACCGTTGTAAGCTTTCGCCCATGCCATCCCCTTTGCCTTGGATATTCCCATGCCCAGGGAACCGGTGGAAGCTTCCACACCCGTAATCCTCACTTCGGGGTGCCCGTCGAGACCGTTGAGGCGACGAAGCATTAATGCTTTTTCTTCAGGGATAACACCCAAAGCGTAAAGAAGCGAGTAGAACCCTGGAACATCGTGTCCTTTTGAGGAAAAATAAATATCTCTGTCGGGTGAGTCAAACCCGGTCTCAAGTACATTCAGTTTTTTAAGGTAGAGATAAGTAATGATATCAGCTGCCGAAAAACTGCTCCCCAGGTGCCCGCTTCCGGCTTTTTTAACCATAATGAATGTGTTTAATCTGCACATATCTGCAAACAGTTGAAGATCCTTAAAATCACTCCGGTTAAGTTCTCTTACCCGGTCAAATTCCTGTTTCGGAATTAAGCTGAACATTTATTCTCCATTAAATTACTTGATTCTGAGTTTGCGCCAATTAATTAAAAAAATAATTGACAGCAACAAATTTAAAGAAATAAACTTAAATAAAGAGGCGGGATGATTTTAAGTGAGTGTTAAGATTTTCCCGGAACATAAAATCACATTAATAGTATAAGAAAGTAGATTCAAAAAAAGGATTAAGAGATGAAAAAGTTAATGAGTGGATTTTTGATGTTTCTCCTTTTAACAACAGCGATACTTCCCAATGTTGTTGATAAAAAGAAAAACACAAAAAAGATAAACATCGCTATTCTGTTGGATACAAGCAACAGTATGGATGGTTTGATAAACCAGGCGAGACAGGAATTGTGGCGGATAGTGAACGAAATGGCTTCTTTGAGCAAGGATATGCCCGATACGAAACTCGATCTAAGTATATCACTCTTCGAATATGGTAATGATGGATTGAAGCCCGCAGAGCATTATATAAGAATGGTGGATTCACTCAGTCAGGATCTTGACAAGGTCTCCGAGCACCTTTTTGGGCTTGTAACCAATGGCGGTGCTGAATACTGCGGAGCAGTTATAGAGCAGGCATTACTTAAGATCAACTGGGACAGAGACAAGGATGCCGTAAATGTAATACTGATTGCTGGTAATGAGCCTTTCAATCAAGGCATAATTGACTATAAAAATGTCTGCAAAAAAGCTGCTGAAAAAGGAATAAAGGTAAATACAATTTATTGTGGAAATCCTGATAACGACGAAGCCAAATCATGGCGTGACGGTTCAACCCTTGGTAACGGCACATTTATGTTTATCGATCAGAATCTTGCTGCAGAGCAGAAACCGACCCCCTACGACAAGACAATTCTTGATCTGAACAATCAATTAAACGGTACCTACCTTTATTTCTCGAAGTCAGGCAAGGAAGCAAAACTGCGTCAGGAGCAGGAAGACAACAATGCCATGATGTCGGCTCCAAGTGCTGCCGTTCAAAGAGCAGGTGCCAAAGCAACCGAGTTTTACAACAACTCGAAATGGGACCTTGTTGATGCTTCCAAAGACGAAGGATTTGATCTAAAGAAAATTGACAAAGCTGATTTACCCGAAGAGTTTAAGAATTTATCAGAAAAGGAAATTCAGGCTAAAATTGACCAGTATGACAAGGAGCGGGACAAGATAAAAAGTGAAATCAAAAAATATGAGAAAATGAGAAACGATTTCCTTGCAAAAAATGACGACCCTGCTTCGAAAAACACTTTTGGAAGTGCCCTGATCCAGTCAATTAAAACAGAGTTGAAACTAAAATGAAATCCTCAGTCAAGTTCCTCATTATTTTAATGTTAGCCGTTCCGCAGATTTTTGCGGACGGCTTCATTATCATTCCGGATCCGCCATACCCGAGTCCGAGACCCCATCCGGGCTGGAGAGACCCGTTTCCACTCGAGGTGAAATATCACGATGTAAAAGTGACGATTGACGGTTTTACAGCCAAAACAAAGATCGATCAGGTCTTTTTCAATCCGTTAAATCAGCGGCTTGAAGGTCAGTATATTTTTCCAATTCCCGAAGGTGCGGTTATTACCGGATTCAAAATGTTTATAAACGGGAAAGAGTACAAAGCAGAACTTCTTGATGCAGAAAAAGCAAAAAAACTTTATCAGGAAATAGTTTCCAAGAGTAAGGATCCGGCACTTCTGGAATATTCGGGCAAGAATATTTATACGCTGAAAATTTTCCCAATCGAGCCGAGGTCGGAGAGAAAAATTGAGATTGAATATTTTCAGACTCTCGAATACGACGGGGGAACATACAAATATCTTTATCCTCTGAATACCGAGAAATTTTCTTCAAAAGCTCTCGAAAAAGTGTCTGTTGCCATTGATATAAAAAACAAAAACAAAATCAACGGTATTTATTCACCTACGCACGAAACCAAAAGTGAGCGGTTGGACGATAACCATTTTAAGTCGGTCTACAGTGAAATCAATGTAAGACCTGACAAAGATTATCTCCTTGTGATACATACAGTACCGAAAGGAAGTGTCATCGATTTGATGACTTACAATTCCTCCGACAAGGAGAAATTCTTCCTCTTAAATTTTTCAGTCGATGAATCTGAATTTCCCGCTGAGTATGTTCCCAAGGATATCGTTTTCGTATTGGACATTTCAGGCAGCATGGCAGGTGAAAAAATGACGGCTGCCCAGTCCGCTCTTGTTTATTGCATCAACAGATTAAGAGATAAAGACAATTTCCAGATCATTAAATTTGGAACCGAAGCCGAGAAAGTCTTTTCCTCCTTTATGAAAGCTGACAAGAAAAATAAAGAGTCTGCCGAGCAAAAAATAAAGAAAATGGAAGCAATGGGTGGCACCAATATCGATGAGGCTCTCAAACTTGCATTAAGAGAGAAAGGGGAGAAAGACCGTCCGTTCTATGTGGTTTTCATTACAGATGGTAAACCAACAATCGGTGAAAGGGACGATCTTAAACTGGTTGCCGGTCTCGATTCTTCCCTGATCTCAGGTAAAAGAATATTCACTTTCGGTATCGGATACGATATAAACATTCATTTGCTCGATAAAATTGCGCTTAAAACAGGCGGAGTAAGAAATTATTCACCGCCAAACAGTGAAATTGAAGTAAATATCAGCAGTTTCTTTGAAAAAATTGAATTCCCAATTCTAACAGATGTAACCGTAAGCACTTCGGGTAACATTAAATTCAGCAAAGCGTATCCAAATACAAAGATAGATATTTTCAAAGGTGGTGTGCTGACACTGGCGGGACTGATCGAAGAAGGAGGTTCCGGCAAAATAATTATCAAAGGAAAACGGAACGGTAAAGAGGTTAAGTTTGAAAGGGATGTAACCATTTCCGATGATGATTCCTATACATTTATTCCGGTTATCTGGTCAATGAGGCGGGTGGGTCATTTGCTGGACTTGATCAGGCTGAACGGTGAATCGAAAGAAATGATCGATGAGGTTGTTTATCTCGCGAAGAAATATGGTCTGATAACACCCTACACAGCATATTTAATTCTCGAAGATGAACAACTTACAGGTACTCCGCGACCCCCGCTTGCACCCAATTTGAAAGATGCAGGAGGATTCCCCGAGGCAAATCCGCAGGTCTTCAAAGAAGAATTCGACGGGATGAAAAACAAGGAAGGGAAGGGGAGTACGACAGCCAGTGAGACCATACGGGATTACTCTGGTGCTGACCAGGTGAACCACCGTGATTGGGAAAAGCGGAATGTCGACAAGGATAACAAATCGGGACAATACCAAACCATAAATCTCACAGATGCAGCAGGCAGAGCTTTCTATGAAAATAATGGTATCTGGATTGACTCGAAGCTCGAAAAACAGGGGAACATGAAATTGAAGAAAATCAAATTTGAGTCGAGTGAATATTTTGAACTTGCATTCTCAGACAAAGAAGCAGCTCAGGTGCTGTCGCTCGGCAGGAATGTAAGATTTGCTTATAAAGGTGAAATAATAGAAGTTATAAACTAATACACAGATAACCTGATCCCAAGGCTAAACCGGCAGAGTGAAAGAGAATGTGCTTCCTTCTGCCGGTTTGCTTTTTACGGAGATGTTCCCACCGTGTTTTTCCACTAATTCCTTACAGAGAATAAGACCCAAACCTGTTCCCCGTTCCTGTTGAGTTCCGCTCGTGGTGTAATGAAGATCGTTTCTGAAAAGTTTATTTAATGTGTCCTCATTCATGCCCACTCCCTGATCAATCACGCTAATTTTCACACTTGGACCCCCGGTAAGAGCAGAAATCACTATTTCCTTCCCGGGAATTGAGAATTTAATGGCATTTACAAGTAAATTTCTCAAAATTGTCTCAAGTGCGTTCGGGTCTGCATTAACCATCAGATCGGGTTGAAGTTCAGTCCGGATCGAAAGCTGCTTGTCGAAAGCTGTATCTGTCGCCAAATCAACGACCTTTTTGACAATCGGCAGGAGCAAAATATTTGATTTAGTGATCGAAAGGCTGCCGGATTGTGCTCTGCTCCAGCCAAGCAGGTTTTCAAGAAGTTCATATGTTCGCTTCGAGGTACTGTATATTCTTGTGACAAAATCCTTAACTTCCACATTTGTCATGTCATCAAGGTCATCTTTTAAAATTTCAGAGAATCCCATGATTGTAGTAAAAGGATTCTTCAAATCGTGTGAGATGATGGAGAACATTTTATCTTTTGTTGCATTTATATTCCGTAAGTCAGTTAACAAAACTTCAAGCGCTTTGTTTTTTGTAACGACTTCATTCTGGCTTTTCTCAAGCTCGGAATTTTTACTCGAGAGTTCTGCGGTTCTCTCACTAACGGTTTTTTCAAGCAGCAGGTTTTCCCTTTGCAGGTTTCTTGCATAGATTCTGGCTATTGTATAGACAGCAACGGTCACAAGAATAACCCATAAGAGAATTGCCCACCATCTTTTATACCAGTGTGGCACAATTGTAAATTCCAGTGAACTGATATCACTCCAGGAATGGTTGCCGTGCTGACGGGTTCTGACCTCAATTTTGAAGCTTCCGGAGCCAATTCCCTCCAAAGGGATTATATTTCCATCTGAAAGGTTTGTCCACTCTTCTTTTTCTGAAAATCTGTATTGATACAGTATTGATCTTGTTGGATAAGTGAAATTCAGAACCTTAATAAACCAGTTTTCTCCTTCAGGAATTTCGATTGAGTTGTCGTAGAGAGAATAACTCAACCCGCTTTTCTTGTTGGCAAGGATTAGTTTGGCAGGGTCAGAGATATCAATTTTGAAGACACCACGCATGAGTGCTACACCCTCTGCGGTTCCAACCCAAATATTTCCTGAAGGGTCTATTGTGAGAGTTCTGCTTCCGATGGTTTTACTTGGCAAGCCTGAGATAACATCAAAATGCGAAATACTCTGTCCGTCAAAACGGTAGAGTCCGTCTGAAGTACCGATCCAATAGTTTAAATTGACATTATCAATCGAGAGCGATCGCACATTCACACCTTTAAAAGAAGGATCAAGAAGAGTGGCCTTTCCACCCGCAATAACGAAGACACCTTTTGTGGTAGCAAGAACGGGATTGTTCGCACGATCAAAATCCATGTCATTTACTGTAATTTCACCATTCACTGACAAATCCGATGAAATTTTCACCGGTTCAAACATTTCTTTCTTCGGATCAAGTTTTATCAGCTCGATCTTTGCTGCAGTTCCGGCAGCAAAAATTTCATTTTTTGCGTTGGAATAAATTATGCTGTAAGCTTCGATCGGGCAATGGGAAACATCGTATCGTTTTACCGAAAGATCGGATTTCAAATTTATTATCTCTCTTGCGCCTTCTTCAATCATCCACAAATCATCAGAAGATCCATAGGAGAGATATTTAAAGAATTTACCTTTTCTCTCAATCCTCACCGGGGTTCGGGTGCCGTTGTCATTCAGATAAACGAGTTCACCGTTTGAAAGAGAAGCAAGTACTCCCTCTTTAAATCTGCAGATGCTTATGATAACATTATCAGGAACGGTTAAAACAGTCTTGTAAGAGATGGAAGAACCATTTAAATCTATTCTGTAAAGTGTGTTTCCGTCTGAAACGAAAGTTTTGTTGTCCTTTATTGTAATTATATCCTGAATATATTGCTTTATCACGGACGGTAGCACAGGATTGAAAAGCCTGTAATTAAGCAGGATGAGACCACTCTCCGAGCACAACCAGATATCATTATCCTTCGCCAGAAAGACGCTGTTTATTTTAATTTCGCCGACTTCCTCAAGGTGCTGCAGATCGGAGATCTCTTTATCAGCTTTAAATGAATAAACACCCCTGTCCCATGTTCCGGCTAAAACAAAGCCGTCCTTAAAGAGAAAACTTGAGATATTCAGTTCGGGGAAATATTTTTTTGAAGAGGCAATTTTGAATTCATTATTTTTTCCGTGAACGAGTTTTACTTCGGTTACACCCAGATTATTACCAGCTAAAAACTTTAGATTGTCAAGATATTTTACGGCGGCTATGTTACTTGTGTTATTCAGTCTGCCGGCGGGGATGAGTCTGTCATTGGTGAAGTCAAAGTGGAAAATTCCACCATTATATGTAACAATGAACAATTCACCAGTTTCGGTTTCAAAGAAGTGGTGAGCCCGCAGGAAGTTGTACGAGAAATCTGCCTTGTCGAGAGGATATTTTTTCAGCCTGCCGTCTTTAATTCGTATGATCGATCCTTGTTCACCGGCAAAAATGGTACCATCCTTTGCCTCAAATATGCTTTTAGGATACCATATAGTGGAGCGGCTAAATTCTCTTGAGCCTTTGGATATCATTTTAATAATTGCAGAATCGAGTCTTGGCGTAATTTCAAAGATACCAAGATCTGAGACCGCCAGCAGATTTCCGTTTTTTCTTCTTAAAATTTGTTTCGAAAATGCCATTTCCGGGATTGAATTAAACGATTTAAAAGTGTATCCATCGAATCTGCTTAATCCTTCATCAGTTGCAGCCCAGATAAACCCGAAAGTATCCTGAGTAACTGATTTTGTTAATTCAATGCTCAATCCATCTCGGATACCATATTTATGCATCTCAAATTGCTGGGGAACCAGGATTGTGGAAGTCAGAACAAGAAAGAGGAGAGTACGCAGATGGATCAAATTATCTTACCCGGTTAAGACCGTTAAGGGCGGCAACTCTGTAAGCTTCTGCCATAGTTGGATAATTAAAGGTCGTGTTAATAAAGTACATAAGTGAGTTAGCTTCTCCTTTTTGGACCATGATTGCCTGTCCGATATGAATAATCTCGCTTGCGTTTGTGCCAAAACAGTGAATTCCAAGGATTTCAAGAGTTTCGCGGTGAAACAGGATCTTAAGCATTCCTGTTTTGTGTCCGGTTATCTGAGCACGGGCAAGGTGTCTGAAAAATGAATGTCCCACTTCATAGGGTACCTTGTCCCGGGTGAGTTCTCTTTCAGTTTTTCCGATCGAACTGATTTCAGGTATTGTGTAGATTCCCGTAGGTATAAAATTCAGTAACTGGTTTTCGCATTTTCCTTCAATAATATGAGTTGCTGCGAACCGCCCCTGATCGTATGCGGCACTTGCAAGGGAAGGGTAGCCACAAATATCACCAACAGCATAAATATGGGGGTGGACGGTCTGGTGTTTATCATTGATAACAATAGATCCTCTCGAATCAGTTTCTATGCCCAGTTTGTTGACCTCGAGTGCGTGTGAGTTACCTGTCCTGCCCTGTGCCCAAAGCAATACATCAGAATTTATTACTTTGTTGGATTCAAGATGTATGGAAACGGAATCGTCTTCAGGTACAACTTTTACATACTCTTCCTTGTTCCTGATGAGTACACCATTTTCCCTCAGGTGATAGGATAGAGCGTCACTTATTTCATCATCCAAAAATGTAAGTAACCGGTCTCTTGTATTGATAAGATTTACTTTAATGGAAAGCCCCCTAAAAATGGAAGCATATTCACACCCAATGACCCCGGCTCCGTAAATCGCAATTGAGCGAAAATTCAGAGGCGTAGTGAGTATTGTGTCGCTGTCAAGGACTCTTGGATGAGAAAAATCCACATCATCCGGGTGATAAGGTCTGGAACCGGTTGCAACAATAAAATATTCTGCGGTGTAGCGTTCGAATCCGCCATTGCCAAGTTCGATATCAAGTGTGTGTTCGTCTGCAAATTTAGCCCAGCCGTTTATTACATCGACATAATTCCGTCTGTAGAAACCGTATCGGAGATCAACCTGCTGATCGACAACCCGTTGAGTATTCCTCAAGACCTCCTGATAGGTGATTCCGGCGGTTCTTCCGATTTCAGCAATTCTTTGAATTTCCTGTCTCAAACTTTTGCTGGGAATTGTACCTGTATGAGTACAACTGCCGCCGACTCTTGGAAAAGAATCGACCATGGCGACCCTTTTTCCCGCTTTCACGAGTTTCATAGCGGCACCTTCTCCTCCGGGACCACTGCCAATTACAATACAATCAAAGTCGAATTTTGGGGGCATTTGCGTTTCGTCTGCTAATGAAAATTTCTGTATTTTTGTAAATTAATATATAAATAGATTACCTTTTAATGTCACAATATTTGAATCAGCTACCAAAATTTACTAAAATATTACTAATTCTTTCTGTGATGCTGTTATCATCTTCGAAGTGTCTTGCCCAGACCAATGAATTTCGCGGGGTGAAATTGACAGATATCGACAGTCAGGTACTCTTTTCAGAAAAGTCCATTTCTGAAGCGATGGATTTTTTAGCCTCCTTTAACATCAATTCTGTCATCCCGGTCGTTTGGAATGGTGGGTACACCCAGTATCCAAGCCGTATAACAGACTCTTTGTTCGGATTTTTAATTGATCCGGTATTCGGAGGCAGGGATCCATTGGAAACGGTGGTTATTGAAGCGCACAGAGTAGGAATTGAAGTGTATCCCTGGTTTGAGTACGGTTTTTCATCCTATTATTCCGGGGGAACTCCACCTTACGGAGGGCATATTCTTCAACGCTATCCTCAATGGGCTGCCAGGCTTGTTAACGGCGACATTTGCGTAAAAAACGGATTTGACTGGATGTCCGGCATTAATCCCGAGGTTCAGAACATGATTATTGCTCTGACCAGGGAGGTGATGAATAAATATGATATTGACGGCATCGAGTACTCTGACAGGATGCCGGCACTTCCTGTGGAGTGTGGCTATGATTCTGTAACCGTTGCTCTCTACAAACTTGATCATAACGGTGCTGCTCCGCCATCAGATTACAATGACCTGACATGGAAGAGATGGCGCGCTGACAGGTTGAACGATTTTTATCGAAGGGTAAGAGACAGTATAAAGAACAGCGACAGCCATATTTTTGTTGCTTCTTCACCAAGCCTTTATCCCTGGGCATATGAAGAATATCTTCAGGATTCAAAGACCTGGGTAAACAGCGGAATTGTCGATCAGTTTTTGCCGCAGCTCTATCGCTATAGTTTCATGGAATACCTGTACGAACTTAACAATTCCCTGTTTCATATTGATCCCTCAAAAAAAGGAATTACATTTGCCGGCATCCTAATGAATATAGGGAGTTATACCATCGATCCGCAGTTTCTACTTCAATCGCTGCAGTTGAACCGGCAGAATGGTGTCATGGGTGAGGGATTCTTCTTTTATGAAGGATTGAGGAGAAACAATAACCGCCTTGCTGACACACTTAGAGCGACATATTACAAAAATCCTGCAGGGATGCCGGGGAGACAGTTTAACCGGAGACCCAAGGGTTTGGTAATCAATGAAGATTCATTAAATGTGGTCAAAACCGGCCAGTGGGATAACCTGCCTGTTCCCGGTTTTCGGGGTGGTATAACTCGAACAGGGACTTCGCAACCGTCAAAACTTGAGTATCACTACGATATCCCGGCGGAAGCATGGTATAATCTTTATGTTTACCTGATTCCGTCATTTTCCTTTTCCAATCAGGTGAAATACACAATCTCATCAAAGAATGGTGACTCCATCATTATCGTTAATCAACAAAGCCCGGGAAAGCAGGGCTGGTTCCATCTCGGCAGTTTTCAACTGCAACAGGGATATCACAAAGTGATTGAATTGAGCAATGAAGGGGTTCTATCCGGTAAATATGTGATGTCAGATGCCGGTATGGCTTTGATCGACAGAAAAAAATCACCCAATGTGGTTGTTACATCAATCAAGGATGAGAAGGTTGCCTCAAACCCGGAAAACATTCTCATACTTAAAAACTATCCAAATCCTTTTAACCCGGTGACGGTTATCAGTTATAAAACCAATGAGACGGCACTCGTTAAGATATTTATTTACAATCAGTTGGGTGAACTGATTTCAACTCATGATGCCGGTGAAGTACCACCCGGTATACATGAATGGAAGTGGGATGCATCAGGTTATGCAAGCGGGGCATACTACATAAGAGTTGAGACAGGGAAGTCTGATGGAGTGATCAAGACGCTTTTAATCAAGTAAAAATTTAAATTTAACATTTAAGAACAGAATCCGGAAAAAATGAACGACCTAAGAGATTTAATTAATGCTTTGGATGAAGAACTCATAGCGCTCCTCGTAAAGAGGAGGGGTTTGAGTATGGAAGTTGTAAAACGAAAAGACCGTGAAGGTTATCCTTTAAGGGATACTACGCGGGAAAAGGAATTGCTTCAAAAGCTTATCAAGTCCGGCAAGAAGGCGGGTTTGGAGCCGACTTTTGTAACCCGGATCTTTCATGAAATAATTGATGATTCCGTCAGGTTGCAACAGTCATATTTGCACAGACTCGGCGAAAAAGGTGGTGAATCCGGAGGAAGCATTCGTGTAGCCATTCAGGGGATAGAGGGCTCCTTCAGTTCACTGGCTGCAGCAAGATTCTTTGCCAACAGGGGTGTGGATATTGGTTTTATAAGCAAGATGACATTTGAGGAAGTGGTTAAGGCTGTTGAAGATCAGGAAGCCGATTACGCAATGTTACCCGTTGAGAATACCACTTCGGGGAATATTAATGATGTTTACGATGCACTCGTTAAATCTTCTGTCGCCATTATTGGTGAGGAAAAATTGCGGGTCAAGCAGAATCTAATCGGTATTGCCAATGTTGACCCTCTGACCATTAAGAAAATATTCTCTCATCCACAGGCAGCGGCACAATGCAGTAAATTCCTTGAGACCATGCCTAATGCCAAAATTGAGGAAGTCAGCGATACAGCTCTGTCGGTTCAAAAAGTGAGAGACTCGGGAAATCTTGAGTATGCTGCCATTGCCAGCGAACAGGCGGCTTCAACCTTTGGTATGACTGTGATCAGAGAGGATATCGCTAATAATAAAGAGAATTTTACCCGTTTCGTAATAGCTTCCAAAAAACCTGTGTCTGTGGATCTGAGGATTCCGGCAAAAACATCTGTTGTTCTGTCAACTGCTCAGAAACCGGGTGCACTGGTCGAAGCGTTGATGGTCTTTAATAAATTTGGTGTTAACATGACCAAAATTCAATCGCGGCCTGTAGCCGGAAATCCCTGGGAGGAGATGTTCTACATCGATTTCGAGGGCAATATCGAGGATGACAAAGTCAACTTGATGATTGATGAACTTGGGAAAAACACCCGCTATTTCAAGGTATTCGGTAGCTATCCTGCCAATGACATTGAAAAGACTTCAGTGAAGACTGACTTACCCCGGCTCATTGAAAATGATGAACCTGCGGGAGAGATAATCCCGGAGATTAAACCGCCGGCGAAAGTGAAGAAAAAATCATCACCTTACCGGCTCGCCGGCAGAGACTATAAATCAGAAGACACCGTCATCAAAGTAAAAGATGTTTTAATTGGCGGTGACAACTTTGTTGTGATCGGTGGTCCCTGTTCTGTGGAGTCAGAATCACAAATTTTTGAGTGTGCCAGGGAATTGAAGCAGACCAACGCTCACATCCTCCGTGGAGGTTGCTTCAAACCAAGAACAAATCCGTATGCATTTATGGGACTGGGTTATGATGGTCTAAAATTCCTGACCGATGCAGGCAAGTTCTACGATCTTCCTGTGATTACTGAAGTGTTGTCGATAAATCAGGTGGAGGAAGTGGCGAAATATTCCGATATTCTTCAGATCGGAGCAAGAAACATGCAGAATTTCTCACTTCTTATCGAAGTGGGGAAGACACACAGACCAGTTTTACTGAAGAGGGGTTTAATGTCCTCAATCGAAGAGTTGTTGAGCGCAGCAGAGTATATACTCGCTCAAGGGAACCGTCAGGTAATTCTTTGCGAAAGAGGTATAAGGACATTCGAGACAGCCACGAGGAATACTCTGGATCTTAGTGCCATTCCTGTTTTGAAGGAGCTGACTCATCTGCCCGTAATAGTCGATCCCTCACATGCAGTCGGTCACAGAGACAAAGTGATTCCTCTGGCGAAAGCTGCAAAAGTTGTCGGTGCCCATGGTGTGATGGTCGAGTTTCATCCCGATCCTGATAAAGCTCTCAGCGATGCTCAGCAATCGATGAGCTTCAGTCAGTTTGATGAAATGATGGCTGAATTGAGTAAAATATAGCAATACATTGGAATTTATTGTTTCGGGTAAATGTTATCTGTATAAAAACGGATAACTATTGCCCTTTATTGAAATAGAAAAATTAAACAAGTCGTTTACCGAGGGAATTACAAGTCGCCATGTACTCCGTGATCTTGATCTTGGAATTGATGAGGGTGAACTTGTAATTCTGCTCGGCAGAAGCGGTTCGGGAAAATCAACACTTCTTAATCTGCTAAGTGGAATCGATGTGCCTGACCGTGGCAAAATAATTCTCGATTCCACCGAATTAACATCCCTTAAAGAACCATATCGCACAATTTTCCGTCGTGAAAATGTGGGATTCGTATTTCAGTTTTTCAATCTGATACCCACATTGACAGTATTGGAAAACCTGAATCTTGTCCTTGAACTGACCAATAAACAGGGAAAGGAATGGCTGGAAAGAGCGAAATACCTGCTGGATGAAGTGGGACTTTCAGACAGGTCCAACAGCTATCCTGATGTTCTCTCAGGCGGAGAGCAACAAAGAGTCGCTATAGCCCGGGCACTTGTTCACGATCCAAAGATAATCCTTGCCGATGAACCTACCGGAAACCTTGACTACCAGACCGCCGACAAAATTGTCGAACTCCTCGATAATCTGGTAAAGAAAACAGGGAAGACCATGATAATGGCGACCCACAGCCGGGATCTCTCCGGACTGGCTGACAAGATAATTGAATTTAAGGGGAACAATACACTCATCTCGACTTCCGGTATTTAAAGTGATCTCATTATTTCAGAAAGCCGGACTCAGATATCTTTTCACTCATCCATGGCAGACAATACTGTCTGCAACCGGCATTGCTCTCGGTGTGTCGGTAATTCTTGCCATAGATATGGCTAATGAGAGCTCTCTGAGGGCATTCGATATTTCGATGGAAACAGTATCGGGAAAAGCTACCCACCGGCTCACATCCAAGAGCGGTTCGTTGAGTTTCAGTCAATTCGTCCGGATTCGAAATGAGGGAATTGAAGCTTCTGCACCTGTTATTGAAGAAAACATAAGGATTGTTGGCAAGAAGAGTGAAAATGCCACATTTCTTGGGCTCGATCCTTTCTCAGAAGAGAAATTCCGGAATTTTTTCGATGTTTCGGGTCAGGGGAGTGATCAATTGCTAAAAGACCTGCTCTCTCACAAGGATCGGGTGGTGCTACCCGAGGCATTCGCTTTGGCTTCAGGGGTGAAACCGGGTGATTCCCTTACTGTCATCTGGCAAACGAAAAAGTTCAAAGTATATTGTCAGTCTTTAATTCCTTCCTCTTCAAATACCGGTAAAAACTCGATTGATCAGTTTGTCATCGCAGATATTGGAACGGCAGATTCACTTTTCGATAAAAATGGCACGATTGGTTATATCGACCTGATACTCGACCGGCAGGATTATGACCGGGTGGTTAAAATAATGGAAAACAACAGCGATCTTCAGTTAAAAGAGTCGAGCAAATCAAACGACACAGCGAGGTCTCTGACCGAGGCATTCAGGCTCAATTTGAATGCCATGAGCATGCTGGGTTTGATTGTCGGGCTGTTTCTGATCTACAATTCAATGACATTTTCTGTAATCCAGCGTAGAAAACTTCTTGGACTGTTCAGAGCAATCGGAGTGACCAGAAGGGAAATTTACATTCAAATTCTGGCTGAGACTGTATTCATTGGAGCCATTGGAACATTTACCGGAATAGTTGCGGGTATTTTCCTTGGGAAGGAACTTCTGGGTCTCGTTACACAGAGTATAAATGACCTTTATTTTGTTACAAATGTCAAATCTGTAGCGATTCCTGCGGAAAGTATCTTTAAAGCAGGATTTGCCGGAATAACTGGTACCCTGCTTGCATCCCTCTATCCGGCATATGAGGCTGCCACAACTTCGCCGGGGGTTGTACTGAAACGATCGTCGATTGAGGCAGGGCTGAGAAAGAAATCAAAATATTTCACTCTTCTGTCAATGATATTATTCATTTCAGGCACTTTAATACTGGTTATTGCGGATGCGGGAATTTTGCTCAGCTATTTCGGAATTCTCCTGCTCATAATCTCGTTTGCTCTGCTTACACCATTTGTTGTTGTACAGGGTGTGGCATTGATGCAGCCGCTCGTTCAAAAACTGTTCGGAAACACGGGAAAAACAGGTTTAAGAGGCATAGTTGCGAACCTGAGCAGAACAACTGTGGCTATTGCCGCATTGGCAATCGCTGTATCAGCAACTATCGGTGTATCAACCATGATCACCTCCTTTCGTGGAACAGTAATAACCTGGCTGGAGCAGACACTTGTAGCCGATCTTTTCATTTCGGCACCCGGTCCTGTATCGAGAAAGAATGAACCTGTGATTGAGCCTTCAATTCTAAATAATCTGCTCAAAATTGAAGGAGTAAAATCAATTGATTACTATTCCGAGGCAAAAAGTACTTTCCGGGGGAGAGAGATTGAAGTTTTCGGTGCCGGAATAGATCCTGAAAATGAATACCGTTTCAAATTAAAAGCAGGTGTTCCCGGAATTGCGTGGAAAGAGATAAGAGAGGGCAGGGGTGCACTGGTTACCGAAACTTTTGCCTATAAATGGAAACTGAGCATTGGTGATACAGTCACATTTACTACACCTGAAGGGTTAAAAAGTGTGAAAATATCCGCTGTTTACTATGACTACAGTTCAGAAATGGGGCATATCTCACTTGATTACAAATTATTTTCCGGTTTGTGGGAAAATTATAAAATTTCCGGGATAGGTATTTACCTTAAGCCGGGTTCCAACTCAGCTCAGGTAAGAAAGACTGCCGAATCCCTTTTTAGCTCACAGCAAAATATAGTAATAAGATTGAACAGTGAATTGCGGAATTACTCGGTGGAAATTTTCGACCGTACTTTTGTAGTGGCGAGTCTGTTGCATCTTTTATCCGTTATTGTTGCGTTCATCGGAATATTTAGCGCGTTGATGTCGATTCAACTTGAAAAGGAGAAGGAAATGGGAATTCTGAGGGCTACGGGATTGACACCCGGGCAGATGTTCAAATTGATATCCATTCAGACATTTTCCATGGGTACACTCGCATCTGTTATTGCAGTTCCGCTCGGGATGGTTCTGGCTTACGCCTTAATTTATGTTATTAATCTCCGTTCATTCGGTTGGACGATGGACATGCAGGTATCTCCTTTCCTGTTGATTCAGGCGTTTCTTATATCCATAGTTGCCTCTGTGTTCGCCGGTTTATACCCTGCCTACAAGATGGCAATAACCAACCCGGCAAAATCGTTGAGGGACGAATAGATGAGATTGTTGCTTCTTTCTTTAGTCACCGTTATTATACTCTCTGGAGTGTTGTGGTTTGTGTTGAATCTTGAAGGTGAGAGGGGTGAGGCAGAATTGACGGTTTCGAGTGTGATGTCTGCAGAATCCAAAGGATTCAAAAAGGCAGATTCAATAATCAGTTTTAATTTCCCGGAAGATCACTTTGCCCACTACGATTATAAAACGGAGTGGTGGTACTTCACCGGTAATCTCAAAACCGCAACGGGCAGACGGTTCGGTTATCAATTCACAATTTTCAGAAACGGTATTGTACCGGGAAAAGAAGATGATTCTCTGGGGTTTCAAACAGGATCGGTTTATTCTGCACATTTGGGACTTAGTGATATCACAACAGGAAAATTCTATTCTGCCGAAAAGTTCGCAAGAGGAACCGGAGCGCTGGCTGGAAGCGACCCTGAAAAGGGCAGAATACATATTGAGGGTTTCGAACTCAATTTTGACTTCAAAACGGGCAGTTCCAAACCGAAGATTTCCATTTTTGCCAGGAGCCGGGAATTTGAATTTTCCTTTTCCCTTGAGCCACAAAAGGAAATGGTTTTGCAGGGTGAAAAAGGGCTGAGCAGAAAGTCCAACAATCCCGGAAATGCTTCATATTATTATTCCTTTACCAGAATCGCCACGAGTGGGCAACTAAAGACCGGAGGTGAATCACACGCTCTTGAAGGGTGGAGCTGGATGGATCACGAATGGTCAACAAGTGCCCTCGAGCCGGATCAAAAAGGCTGGGACTGGTTCGCATTGCAGTTGGATGACAACTCAGAACTTATGTACTTCAGATTGAGAGATAAAGACGGGAATACAAACTTTCAGAAGGGGAGTCTGGTAAAAGCGGATGGCACCAGCAAAACCCTGAGGAATGAGGAGTTAAAATTCAGAGTAACGAATACCGTAACAATTGAGAAAAATGTGTATCCCTCTGCGTGGGAAATTGAAGTGGACTCCGAAAAAACGATTTACAAGATATCCACTTCGATGAAAAATCAACTGCATAAATTCCGTATCACATACTACGAAGGAGCAGTTGATATTGAAAAAATCAAGGGGACGACCATCAAAGGTTCGGGTTATGTCGAACTTACAGGGTATGGTGACTGATCAGTGAATCTTTTTATCCGGGTGATCAGAAATAAATATCGTCCACATCCTTTTTACTTAAGTAAAAGACTTTTCCGGCAGAACTCTCAAGAGTGACAACATTTCCTTCCAGATTTTTAACAAAAAGAATCTCCTTGTCGGTTGGTTTTTCAGCAGATGCTGAAGACAAACCCTTATCCGTAAAAAGTGATGAACCGGGTTTGATTTTTCCTTTAAGATTGTGCCTTGCCAGATAGTTCCTGTCACCTGTCGGATCAGGTAATGGGGAAATGGTGACAGAAGTGAATGAATAGTCGCTTTCCACTCCAAAAACAAGAGATATATTGGGTTTAAAATGTTCATAATCGAGGTCAGTGTAGCCATTCTTTTCGTTCGTTTTAATCACTTCTTTCCCATTGATCCTGACTGAAATTGACGAAAACAAAACTGTAATTTCCAGATCAAATTCAGAATTGTTGATCTCCGGATTCCCTTTCACAAGCTCTTTTTCAGTGAACAATTTTTCGAGCACTCCTGCCGGCATAACCTCTCTGTCGGGACCTGAAGCTTCAATCGAATAATCATAACCTGTCATCTGACTAAGAAGTAAAAATTCATTTTTGTCCCCTTTGTTTTCTTCCTCTTTTTTGTACAGTTTTACTTCAGATTTTGTGATTAGCAGGTAGTATCTGTTGAAAGCGATACCAAAAACAGAGTTATCACCGCCTTCAATTTTTATTTTATCCATCTTTAACTTAAATCCAAAGTAGCCGAGACTGTTAAAGAATCCGTTGTTATCGGGTATTGGAACGGTTCCAACGGTTCTTTCAATCGGGAGGGAGAAATTGTCGATGAGATCAAATTTGGCTGCCCAGGAATCATCCTGTAATTTGCGGAGAGTACGGGAAACCACCCTGCTGTTTGATTTAACCCGAAATCTCTCCTGATCGGCCAAATATTGAACAAGAGGCTTGTATCCGGGATTTACAATACCAAATGTGATATCAAAAAGTGCCGCCATTTCCTTCGGGGAGATAACCTCAGGTTTGGTTTCTGCAGAGCGCCCTGTATAAAGTTCAGTCAGAATCGATTTTTTCAAACTGACATCCTCTTCAATTGCTTTACTTCCTTTTTCATACACAAACCAGGTTGCTCCGCCCGTTGCAAGAAGAAGAGTAAAGACAATAAATCCGATCAGTTTCAGGTTTTGGGACAGGACATAGAGCATGCCCACAAAGCCAGTCATAACGATATACGGCAACAGTTTAATGGCAAAGAATTCAAAATCGGGCATCAAATTAAGGTACCACTTCATCTTTTCATTCAAGACAAGACCTGATCCGAACTCCGAAATCAGAAAACCGGTACCCGCAATAATCAGGATGTTTACAAGGACTGTCTGCCATCTTATTTTAGTTGCCAGAATTTCATTGAACCGGTTTGCGATTTCACTTTTCTTCTCCTCTGTAATTTTCTCGATTTTTACGGAAAACTCTTTTTCAAGATGCGAAAAGAAATGCTTTACAGTCTGGGAGGCAGATTTTAGTCCCTTTTTCTTGAACTCATAATTGTACTGCTGTTTAATTTCCGTGGTGAAGGGAAGTTCGAGACCATGAGATTTGAAAAAATTAGTCAGAGAATACCGGTACGAAAAGTACATTTTATATTTACCGGCTTCGATTTCATCGATTCTCGAAATGTTGATGTCGCATTCAACTTTTTTGTCCATAATCTCGAATACAATTTCCTTGTAGGTTCTGCCTTTCAGGTCAGTTATACCGAAATTTTCAAGAAATCTGATCATATCGTAGTAGTGAAACTCATCGGTAAGTACTTCAGGGTGCTGAGCGAGGTAGAAAGCAAAATCCTCGAGGTTTTGAATTTTCGTTCCCTCGAAAGACCTGAAATATTTTTTTGGTATAAAAGCATGAAATATTCGTGCCCATTGGGCCGGAAAAACTGTCATTGAGGGGGTACTGAATGAATCTATCAATCCGACAGGATTAATCTCGAGAATACTGCAAACTGTATCCCTTGCGTCCCTTAGAAGTTTATAGCCGGTTGGATCGGATTCACTGATTTCGCTCGCAGCAAGGAGAAAGTAAAAGAGTTCAGCGCGTATATCGTGAGTGGGGAAGTAATAATGAATATGTTCAAGATTTCTGAAATATATCTGAAGATTCTTTTCAATCTCTGTTTTATCAGAAAAATCGAATTCGATCTCATTCAAGATCAGATTTTTTGTAGGAAGGAGGTGACGAAGAATTACCTCGATGAAATATTTCGGAGTGATATTTTGATATCTGATGATCCGCTTTTTCAGTCCGGCTATATCTTTAACCCCCTCGAGACCATTAAACCAGTCAGACAGAGCTTTAAGATTTTGAGGAGCCTTGCTGAACGCAAGAAATCTTTCTGGTTCCGATTTAACAAGCTCGACAAAATCGCCAAGGTTGTGAAGTTTACCTTCACCAAAATCGTCTTTAAAAAGGAAGAAGCTTCCGTAATAGAGAGGAACGACCCTTTTTCCTGCTATCAAGTCTTCAATTTCCTTTGAAGAAAACCGGTTCAGTTCCTCATGCAGAGTCAATCCTTCAATAATCGTATTGACCTCGTAAAGATCGGTTTTATAATCTATAACCGGTTTTAGTTCTTCGCCATTACGAACGATCGAACGATATGCTGCAGAGTCAAAAGTCTCCGGATAAAACAGTCGCAGCAATATCATACCCACGGAATAATAGTCGCTGGTTTCAGAGTAAAGACCTTCGATGATTTCAGGGGAATAATAATATCTGCAGAGGTTCCCTTCAGAGAAGGATGTCTTTGCTATAAATGGAAATTTACTCTTCATCAAAGCATGACCGTAACCAAACAACACTATCCTGGGGGACTTTCCCGGAGAAACAAATAAATTGCATAAATGCAGGTGGGGAAGATAGAAATCATTTTCATGCAAATATTCAAGGAGGTTCTTCACTTGTGGAAGGAGACCGTTTCTGACTGCACCTGCCGCGATATCCACATTAACCAAAGGCACCACATCACCCGGAAGCTCATATATCTCGAAACAGTATTTGAAGTTGTACTTCTTAATTCCAGTACCAAATTCGACGGGAACCGCAAGGGATTCGTGAGACAAACCGGTCAGTCCGGAATGTACCACAGCTTTGGGCTCATTGGCTACATTTCTAAATTTGAAAAGCAGCTTTATAAGGAAATATTCATTATCGCTGTTTGAAGCTTTGTAGTAAAATCCATCAGGCAAAAAATCTATGTCATAAAATGACTCGATGATTTTGTATGTAATACCCGATAGTACGATTGAGTCTCCAATCTCGAGATATGGCAAGTCTGAGATTACATACTGTTCATCTAAAAACCTGGCTAATTGATCCTGCGGCATTTTTCACTCATTTGAATGGATAAAGGTTAAAACAGGGAGTTTTGGAATATTATAATTGAGATCATAATTATGACCGCCGTTGACTCAAAATTGTTGATAACTTTTTTGTGTCCAAAAGCCTGCTACGATTCTGCTTATTAAAACTATCGAAATTTACTAAAAAATTGACAATTATTGCGTAATTATCCTTCGAAACGGAAAAAAAGTTGCATCAAGAAAAAAATATTGCCTAAAAAGAGAGATTTAATTTGAATATCTGAAATTAATTCCATATAAAGTTATCAACAGAAATGTTGATAACTTGTGTATAAAATACCAAAAAAGGAAAGAAATTGTCAATTCGGGCTGAAAACGCATTCAAGAGATGAATAGAGATGCAGTAGTGCGGAGACCCTTAGAACCAAGAATCTCCGCTCCGAAAAGTTTTTAGAGTTGAACCTTTAAAATCAGGCTTTCATTGCCTCTGGTAACAGTTACATTGACAAGATCACCCTTCTTTAATTCTGCCAGTCTCTCCATATATTCATACAAATCCTTAACAGGTTTCCCATTGATAGCCGTGATAATATCACCCTTCAACATGCCGGCTTTATGAGCGGGACGGTCGGGGATAACTGTTTCAGCTCTGACTCCGACAATATCCGATGCTGACATATCAGGCATAATTCCAAGGGAGACTTTGTAGCCCGGTGAGTCTTTTGGTCTTTCTTTGGGACCGGCGAGCTGGAACACAGGAGGTATATCAGTATTTGCAATTTCCATGGTGATGTCATAAGCCAGATTGCCGATAACACCAGCTCCGTCTGAATTGATTTTTTCCCAGTCATCGAAAGGTGTGTGGTAATCATCATGCACGCCGGTAAAGAAGAAGAGAACGGGGATGTCCTTTGAATAGAATGAGGCATGATCCGAAGGTCCGTAACCCTCGGGTGATTTCTTGACCTGCAATCCTGATTTTGCAATATACTTGTCGATGTATTTTTCAAATTCGACGGCGGTTCCTGTCCCTCCGACACTCAAAACTTTGGTATCAGGATTCAGCCTTCCAACCATATCAAGATTTATCATCAATTTGATGTTTCTCAATTCCTTAATCGGATTATCGGTAAAGTACTTCGATCCCAGCAAACCCATTTCTTCGGCACCAAATGCGAGAAAGATTACACTTCTTTTCAACTGCGATTTATTTGCCGCGAGTTTTTCGACTATCTCCAAAGCAGTTGCAGTTCCGGAAGCATTATCATCGGCACCATTATGAATGGCGATTGTATCGGGTCTTCTGCTGCCCGTACCGGGACCACCCCAACCCAAGTGATCAAAATGGGCACCGATAACTATATATTCATTCTTCAAAACCGGATCGCTGCCTTCAATCATGCCCACAACATTTACAGTCGGTTTCTTTGTTCTTGTAACCACCGTTGTTCCTTTTACAACCACGGAGGTGTTGAAAGAGACACTTTGGGAGATATCATTTTTAAGTGAGGTTTCCAACTGAGCCAGAGACTTACCGGAACCCTTGAGCAGGATCTCAGCCATTTCCCTGGTAATATGAACTGCCGGAATTCCTGCATCGGGCTCCCCGGCACCTTGTGAGCTGTTGACAAGATTGTCATTTTTATCGAATTCGTAGCCGTTAACGAAAATTATCCCAGCGGCTCCGTTGTCTTTTGCGGTGATAATTTTTTTCCGAAGCGAAGAGTGACTTTCGAAGATTTCCTTCATCCCGGGAACATCCGGAGCCCCTCTCATAACCAAAACCCATTTACCTTTTACTTCTGATGTGTAATTGTTGACTTTCAATTTTTGGTCGTTAATTACATAACCGTAGCCACAAAAGAAGACTTCTGCATTCACCTCACCTGAGGAGGATATTACCAGAGGTGTAAAATCTTTGTCAAATTTAAGTTCCGTCTTGTTTATGGTCAACGAACTTTTCTCGCTGATTTTCGATGCACCGCCAACTTCAAAGTGCTGAAATCCATCATTACCGAGCAGAGTAATACCGGATCTTTTCAAAATCTCCCTGATATAATTAGCGGCGATGATATCTTTGCCACTTCCCGGTGACCGGCCTTCCAGTTCATCTGAAGCCAAAAATTTAATGTGTTCAATGATTTCTTTCGGCGTAATTTCAGGATTCCCTTTGCTTTGGCCAAAGGTCACGAAAGAAAAGACGGCTAACATGAGAAAATACTTGTACATTGTTTCTCCTTTGAGAAAAAGGGCTTTATTGTTTTGGAATAAGATTGTTGCTGTCAGATGAAAACCTGTCAGAGAAGTTAAAAGTTCATATTTGAGGCACCGCAAAAGAAATTAACAGCATGCAGACACCGGCATTAAATATTTAAAGTGAACCCTTAATTTAGTGTTATTCAATTTACCATACAAGTCAAACGAGAGAGAAGTAAAATCTTAAAATTGGTCAAAAGTCACTGTTTGGTTAGATTTGGGCTTCAAATTTTTAATTTTATCAAAAAGTCAAAGAATAAAAAATGCCAAAAAAAGCAGTTGTTCTTACGAGCGGAGGGCTTGATTCAACCACCGTGGCAGCGGTTGCCAAAGAACAAGGATATGAAATTTACTGCCTCAGTTTTAATTATGGTCAGCGACATCTTCAGGAATTAAAATCTGCCGCAATGGTTGCTGAATATTTCGGGGCAAAGAAGCACCTTGTAATCGATATTGATATGAAAGTGATTGGGGGATCGGCTTTGACATCTGGACTCGAAGTTCCAAAGCACAGGGAAGAAGAGGAGATGTCAAAAAATATTCCTGTCACATATGTTCCCGCAAGAAACACAATATTTTTATCCTATGCGCTTGCATTTGCTGAAGTGCTTCAGGCGAGTGACATCTTTATCGGAGTGAATGCAATTGACTACAGCGGATACCCTGATTGCAGACCTGAATATATTGAATCATTCGAAAAGATGGCTAATCTTGCAACAAAAGTGGGAGTGGAGGGGACGACACATCTTAAAATCCACGCCCCGCTTCAGAAATTAAGCAAGAAGGAAATCATTGAACTGGGTATCAGACTCGGTGTGGATTATTCAATCACTCATTCCTGCTACGATCCTCTTCCTGACGGAACTTCATGCGGCGAATGCGACAGTTGCATTCTAAGGAAACATGGTTTTGAGCAGGCGGGTGTAAAAGATCCTGTCCATTATGTTGTGTAGTTTTCTTTAAAATAACAAAGAGGCTGTCTCAAAAGGGGCAGCCTTTTTTATTATATTCTCAGATTTAGCAAAAAGAGTCTTCGCCTCAAGTTGGTTCCAACTTATGATCTCCGTTTTATTTATTCCTCGCCTTACGTTAAATT